>JANMLJ010000272.1:0-7038 GCA_031372465.1 Chitinophagaceae bacterium
AACATGAAACATTTTTCCGACCTCGCTGCCCAATTGGGATTTGAATATAATTTAGTTGATGAGGGTTGGAGCAACTGGAAGGATAGTGTGAGCCACAAAGACCAATGGGACATGATGAAAGAATTGGTTGATTACTCTGCTGCCAAAGGAGTTAAGATCTGGGTATGGAAAGCCTATCCTGACCGGAAAGGAATACCGGGGATCAAAGACCCTGAGCAACGAAAAACATTTTTTAAAAAATGTAAAGAACTTGGCATTGTTGGAATGAAGGTTGATTTTTTTGATAATGAAGCACAGGAGATCATACAATTTTACCAGGCTGCGTTAAAAGATGCAGCGGAATATCATTTGATGATGGATTTTCATGGTGCCAATAAACCTACCGGGGAATCAAGGACATGGCCCAATGAAATGACAAGAGAAGCTATCCGTGGAATGGAGAACCGTCCGCCCTGGGCATCATCCAATACTATATTGCCTTTCACAAGATATTTAGCTGGGCATGCTGATTATACGCCAATTCATTTTGGCGATCGTTTGGGTGAAGTAAGCTGGGCACATCATGTTGCCAGTATGATTGTTTTTACATCTCCATTTTTATGTATGGGCGCAGACCCAAAAAGTATAGTAGATAATCCCTGTAAGGAAATGATACAAAGTATTCCACCAGTATGGGATGAGACAATTGTATTGCCGCAAAGCAAGATCGGTGAGTTGGTTTTATTTGCCAGGAGAAAAGGCACTGACTGGTTTATTGCAGCTATGAATGGAACAAATGAAATCAAAACGGTGAATGTAAATTTGTCGTTCCTGAAAAAATCCTCTTATACATGTTATGTTGTTGCTGATGATAAAGACAAACAGGCCAATGCAATCATTAGTAATAAAACAGTGACTCCTGGTTCCGGTTTTAGTATTAGCCTGAATGCAGCAGGCGGATTTGTGGCAAGATTTGCGCTATCAAAATAGTAGGATGAATAAAATTTATTTAAGTTGGTTTCTTTGTTTGGTTTCGGTTACTTTATTTTCTCAAGGCAAAACGGCACCCAAACCTTTATTTGATGACCCCATTTATCATGGTGCTGCCGACCCGGTAATTATTTATAACAAACAAGTTAAAAATTGGTGGATGTTTTACACCAATCGCCGGGCTTCCATCAATGATTCGTCGGTACAATGGGTGCATGGCACCAGGATCGGAATTGCTGAAAGCAAGGATGGCAGAAAGTGGAAATATTTGGACACTACAAATATTAATTACCGACCCGATAGCGGCTACACCCATTGGGCACCCGATATAATAGAAAATAATGGTATTTACCATATGTATCTAACGTATGTGCCTGGAACATTTAAAGACTGGAATCATCCAAGAGTAATAATTCATCTTACCAGTACTGACCTCAGGAACTGGAGCTACCAGTCAACTTTAAAACTGGTGAATGAAAAAGTAATTGATGCATCCGTTTATAAAATAAATGATTCGCTATGGCGGCTCTGGTACAATAATGAAAAGGACGGCAAAAGCATTTATTATGCCGATAGTAAAGATTTGTATAATTGGACAGACAAAGGAAAAGCAATTGCAGCAAGAGGTGAAGGCCCTAAAATATTTTCCTGGTCCGCAGGATCCAGTGGACAGGGGAAATATTTTATGATAATTGATGCATGGAAAGGGATGGAAATATACTCATCTGTCGATTTGCTGAACTGGAAAAAGCAAACGAACCGTATACTGGAAAACCCCGGAAAAGGATTGGATGACCAGGCCATTGGCGGTCATTGTGATGTGGTAGTAAATAATAACAGGGCCTTTGTGTTTTATTTCACCCATCCCGGAAGACGAAAAGATAAACCGGCAGCCAGGAATAGTTTTGATGATAAAAGAAGCGTCATTCAGCTGGCAGAACTAAAATATGTGAATGGTGAAATTGTTTGTGACCGGGATGAAGGTGTAAAAATAAAATTGAATACTGATAAGTAATTTTAACTTACTAAAACATGACTATCGGCTTATAGCAAACTTAAAATGGAACTCCATAGGATAGAAACATCGGAAGTAAGATAGGCCTATGTTTTTTTCTTCTGTTCTTTATGTGCCGCAGCCTGCCCCGACAAAGGAGGAGTGGTTCAAACTTGTGCATGTTAACATGCAATTTTCAGGTAACTAGATATCTTCCTATGGCAGGCTGAAATAACTGTTAATAAGCGCTGAATAATTCAGGACACATCAGGATGGCTGACAACCTGAATGACCTACTTTGTACGTCTATAATATTGCACGCCATGCCATCCACTTTTCCAGTTAAACTTCGACTGATAATTTTCTTTTTAGTCATTGCCACCAGCACATTTGCTCAAGTCAAACTACCTGCTGTTTTTTCCGATAATATGATTTTGCAATCCGGTAAACCGGTTACCATCTGGGGAAAAGCTGCTGCAGGCGAGACGGTGTCTGTTTCTTTTGGCAAACAAAAAAAACAAACTAAAGCTAATGATAATGGTAATTGGCAGGTCGTTTTAAGTTCACTTACTCCTTCTGCTGTTCCTGCAGAACTGAAAATTGCAGCAAGCAATATTATTACACTGAAAAATATATTGATAGGTGAAGTATGGATTTGTTCCGGTCAATCAAATATGGATATGACCGTTGCCAAAGAAGACCGCTATTGGTGTGGAGTAATTAATGAGGCGGAAGAAGTGGCGGCAGCTAATTATCCGCTTATCCGTGTATTTGATACAGATTTTACTCCAAGTGCCACACCACAAAACAATGTGGTAGGAAAATGGGAAACTATATCTCCGCAAACGGTAGGGCATTTATCAGCCGTTGCTTATTTTTTCGCCCGGAATGTTCAGGAGAAAATTAAGGTACCCATTGGGTTGATAACAACGGCTTTTGGTGCCAGCACTGCTGAGGCATGGGTAAGCGAAGAAGCTCTGGTAAATGATGCTTTATGCAAACCATTGGTAGATAGTTTTAAAAAGAAGTTGAATAAATATATTACAGATACTGCTGCAAAAACAAAATACATAACTGACCAGGCAAAGTGGAAATTAAGTGCTGATTCAGCAAAAGCAGCAGGTAAAGCTGCACCAAGAGGCCCAAGAAATCCTGACCCGGTACGTGACCAGCATAATGCATCTGTTCTTTGGAATGGTATGGTAAAACCCTTGGTGCCTTATGCCATTCGTGGTGCATTGTGGTACCAGGGAGAATCCAACAGTCCGACTGCAAAAATTTACCGGCAGATTATGGAAACATTAATTACAGACTGGCGCAAGCAATGGGGGCAGGGGAACTTTCCTTTTCTTTATGTGCAATTGGCAAACATTGGGAAAACTTATGACTCATTACCAGCCAGAGGTGGCTCGGAAGCTATTAAACGGGAAGCACAATTACATAACCTTTCTATACCCAATACCGCCATGGCTGTTGCTATTGATAATGCAGATCCTGCTGATATGAACAATGTGCATCCCAAAAATAAGCAGGAGATAGGAAGGCGGTTAGCAGTAGCTGCATTGGCAACTGTCTATGGTGAAAAGATTGTTTATTCAGGCCCTATCTATGATAAAATGGAAATAGCAGGAAACAGTATAAAATTATATTTCAAACATACAGGCAGTGGGCTCCAGGCAAAAGATGTTGAACTGAAAGGTTTTGCTATTGCTGGGGAGGATAAAAAATTTGTTTGGGCTTCAGCAAAAATTGTCCAGGGCACTCCTTCCGGAGAAATCGGCTCGGTTATCGTTACAAGTCCGGATATTAAGAGCCCTGTTGCAGTAAGGTATGGATGGGGAAATAATCCAATAACAAGTTTATATAATAAAGAAAATTTACCGGCTTCACCTTTCAGAACGGATAGTTTTGAAAAATAAAGTAATCTTATAAAGGCAAATAACCAGTTTTCCAGTATAATTATTTACAATAACACTCAGGACACTTCAGGACGGCTACAGGCTGTTATTAACTACTTTGTGAGACTATTGAATTGCTCGCCATGTCGCTATTTTCTTTACTAAAACGGGGTTTGCTGTTATTGCTATTTTTTAGCACTATCAACCTTAATGCACAATTAAAACTCCCTGCTATTTTTTCGGATAATATGGTGTTGCAACGTAATAAACCTCTTGCCATTTGGGGTAAGGCAATAGCCGGTAAAGAAGTAAGTGTTAGTTTCTCCACGCAAAAAAAAATAACAATAGCAGATGCATCGGGTAACTGGGATCTGCAATTAGACCCTTTATTAGTTTCATCTACACCAGAAGAACTGGTCATTCAATCAGGATCTACTATCACTTTGCATAATATTCTGGTGGGAGATGTATGGCTTTGTACAGGTCAGTCCAATATGGAATATCCGTTAGACAGAAAATGGAAAAAATATGCGGCACCTAAAAATGGAAATGATATAGCACAGGAAGAACTAAAAAAGCCCAATAAGGTGGATGGAATCCGTTATTTATATGTGGAAAAGAACCTGAATAAGTTTCCAGAATTACCAACTAGGGGCTGGACAAATTGTGATGACACGGTTTTAAAATATATTTCTGCTATCGGTTACTTTTTTGCCAAAGAAGTTTATGAAGAAACGAAAGTTCCCATCGGCATCATCTCCTCCAGTTGGGGTGGTACCAGGATTGAGCAATGGACTCCTCCAACTGCTTATAAGTTATCGCCAATTTTTAAAGATGCTGTTACCAGTGATACTTTCCGGATAGACGGCATGAAACCCGGCCAGATGTATAAAGGAATGATACAGCCATTAATTCCATTTGGTATAAAAGGAATTTTATGGTACCAGGGAGAAAGCAATTGTACGATTGAGGACCAGGCCACCTACCCCGAAAAATTCAGGCTATTTGTTAATTCATGGAGAAATTTATTCAAAGATGATCAGTTGCCTTTTTATACGGTAGAAATATCACCTTATCTATATTCCGGCAGGAATGACCCAAAGAAACATAGTGCCGACCTGCTGCCAAAATTCTGGGAAGCCCAAACTAATTGTTTAAAAATTCCTAATACGGAAATGGTGGTGACAACCGACCTGGTAGATAATCTGTCTGATATACATCCATCTTATAAATGGATAGTGGCTCATCGCCTTGCATTAACTGCATTGGCAAAATCTTATAATATGACATCCGTCATCTATTCAGGCCCGGTGTATGAATCAATGAAACGAAATAAACATAAAGTTAAATTGAAATTTAACCATACTGGAACTGGCTTATCCGTTAGTGATGATAAACCACTCAATTGGTTTATTGTTGCCGGTAAGGATAAAAAATTTGTAAAGGCTGCTGCAGTTATTGAAGGAAATAAACTTATTATATCATCAACAGCAATTTCAAAACCAAGATATGTACGTTTTGCCTGGGATGAAACAGCACAACCTAATTTTATTAATAAAGAAGGGTTACCTGCCCGGCCTTTTCGTACAGATAAATTAAAGATTGATTAAGTTATCGTAATTAAATTAAATAGTCACATGAAGAAATTTTTATCGCTTACTGTTTTCCTTCTTTTCATAGCATCGTTTACCAATGCTCAGGTTCCCAAATTGGATTGGATAAATAAAACAGGAGCTAAACTATTTCCTTCAGGCAAGAAAATTTATACAGTAAATGCAATAAGTGACACCACCAAAGTAATAACCAAAAATATTCAGGCAGCTATTGATGATTGTGCAAAGAGTGGAGGTGGTATCGTAACCTTTTTACCGGGAACGTATGTTTCAGGTTCTATTTTTGTAAAATCAAATGTCCAATTAAAAATTGATAAAGGTGTTTTAATACTAGGGTCACAAAATTTTACTGATTATCCGGAAATTCAGACAAGAATTGCTGGTATTGAAACTTCCTGGCCGGCTGCTTTGATTAATGTGATCGAAGCAAAAAATGCCGCTGTTACGGGCAATGGTATTGTAAATGCAAGGGGAAAATTTTGCTGGGATAAATACTGGGCCATGCGGAAAGAGTATGATACAAAGGGATTGCGGTGGATCGTTGACTATGATGCCAAACGGGTCAGAACATTTTTGGTACAAAATTCATCTGATATTACACTGAAGGGATTGACATTTAAAAATGCCGGATTCTGGACAGTACAATTATTATATTCAACCCGGTTAACCGTTGACGGTATTACCATAAAGAATAATGAAGATGGAAGCGGCCCCAGTACAGATGGTATTGATGTGGATTCATCCACCTGGACATTAATTGAAAATTGTGATATAGATTGCAACGACGATAATTTTTGTTTAAAGGCCGGACGAGATTGGGATGGGTTGCGGGTCAACAAGCCCACAGAATTTGTGGTGATACGCAAATGCATTGCCCGCCGTGGAGCCGGGCTTATCACATTGGGAAGCGAGACCTCAGGAAGTATACGAAATATATATGCAACTGACCTGGTAGCAAAACACACCGATAATGGGTTAAGAATTAAATCAGCCACCATAAGAGGAGGAACAATAGAAAATATTTATTTTCAAAATTCTGTACTGGATTCTACTAAAAATATCTTTCAATTTAATTTAAACTGGTATCCGGCTTACAGCTATTCAGAATTACCCAAAGGCTATAATTATGATTCGGTTCCCCAACACTGGAAAGCCATGTTGCACAAAGTAGAACCAGCTTCAAAAGGGATACCTACTGCTAAAAATATTTTTGTAAATAATATTAAAGCTACCAATTCCAATAAGGTTTTTGAAGTTGCTGGTCTGGAGCAGTCTGCATTAGTAAATTTTAATTTCACTAATTGCTTTGTTACAGCTGCTACAATTGGCACACTTGAATTTACAGAAGGATGGAATTTTAATAATTTCAAAATGTCGGTCACCAAAAAAGCCCTTCCGGTAAATACCGGAGGAAAAGAGGATGAAGAACGTCTAAAATAAAATCATAGTACAATGAAAAAATTTCTAATTACCTTTTTTACTGTTTTGTTTCTGGTGAATCTGCAATTTGCTCATGCACAGCAACAGATGGAATTTTTAAACCGTGGGGTGTATGCCATCAACC
>JANMLJ010000310.1:0-4072 GCA_031372465.1 Chitinophagaceae bacterium
TACCACATTAACCGGTTCATCCGGCAATCCAGTTACAATGGATTGCCAGTTTTTGCCATCATCTTCAGAAACATACAAATAACTCTTAAGGTCATCATAGTTGATCCCTGTCATAGCAAGATAAACTCTTCCCTTTACAAATCGGGAGGGGCAAATACTGCGGATATAATTATTGGCAAGTCCACTTGAGTTTTCTGTCCAGCTTTGCCCGTCATTTTTTGAAACCCAAAAAGCTCCTTTATCTGTCCCGGCATACAATAAACCTTTTTCAATTTTTGATTCAACTATTGTCCCGGTAGCAAAAGATTTTTTCTCCGTAAAAGAGGATACTGTCAGGTTGGGGCTTATTGCTTTCCAATCATCTCCGCGGTTAGTGCTTTTAAAAATAAAATTCCCGCCATGATATAAGGTCTTGCTATTATGCGGGGAAATGAAATAGGGCGTCATATAATTAAACACCACGGTATCCTTACTATCTTTAGGAAATCTTGGTGTTATACGTTTTATGGAATCATTAAGTTTATCGTACCTCACAATACCACCATGCTGCGAACTATAATAAACGGTGTTATTGTCAGCCGGATCCACCTGTGTTACACATCCATCTCCCCCATCCCAGGGGTCTATCCAAATGTATTTCCAGGTATCAGGAAAATCGGTGTTCATTTCATTGGCCGGTCCGAACACAGTTGCATTATCCTGTGTACCACCATAAATGGTATAGGTTGATTGATCAATCGTGACATCATAAAATTCTCCTGTGGGAATATTATTATAATGAACCCATGAAATTCCTTTGTCGTAACTGACATAAAAACCACCATCATTTCCGAGCGCAATATGATTTGGATTTTTAGGGTCGATCCATAATTCACATTGATCAAGATGAAGCCCTTTTGCATCGCTGGGTGTTTTGCGATTTACTTTACCACCCACCAGTGAAAATGTTTTTCCTCCATCTGTACTATGTGCAAGCCGGATACCCAATGCAAATACTTCCTCATCATCCTGTGGATTTACATACACATCGGTAAAATACCAGCCAAGTGCACCAAATATTTTAAGGGGACCTGTATGTGTCTTTGCCCATGTAATTCCACCATCCATAGTCTTATATAATTCAGCCGCATCTTTTTTAGGATCAGAAAGATTATCAACGAATGCGTAAGCTTTAGAAGGATTGGTAAATGAAACAGCCAGACCAATTCTTCCTACTTTGGGTCCGGAGGGCAATCCATTTAAACATTGACTCCATGTTTTTCCTCCATTGCTACTTTTATAAACACCGCTGTTTTTACCGCTTGTTCCCGGGTACACTTCCCATAATGATGTATACATCATTTGCGGATTTGTTGCACTGATAACAACATCATTCGCACCGGTCATTTCATCTTTATATAAAACCTGCTCCCATGTTTTACCACCATTCATCGTTCTGTATAATCCCCTGTTTTTATTTTTACTCCATAGATGACCAACTACTGCTACAAAAACGATATTTGGATCTTTAGGATGAATAGCAATCTCGGCAATTGCCCATGAATCTTCCAGGCCAATATGCTTCCATGTTTTACCTGCATCAGCTGAACGATACATACCTGTTCCGGGTAACGTAAAGTTCCTGGGTTTCTTAAGGTTTTCACCGGTAGCAACATAAAGTATAGAAGAGTTTGATGGAGCTATTTCCATATCACCAATTCCCAATGAAGCCTGGTTTTCAAAAACACAATGCCAGTTATTTCCATGATTAGTGGTTTTCCATATTCCACCAGAACCAAAACCAACATACATAATGGCCGGATCATTGGGATCAACCTGTACCACATCGGCCCTGGCAGAATTAATGGTAGGGCCCAGTGAAACCCAATCGAGGTTATACTTCGATTCCAGCTTCATCTTCCGGTATGTTTCAAAAGAAGCTTGCAGAGGAGATGCAGGTTGCTGTGAAAATAATAAGGCAGAAGCTACAAGTCCGCAAAGGGTGCAAATTGTCCGTATAAATTTTTTACTCATCAGTAGTATTATTTCAGTGTCTGTGTGTATGACGGCGAAAAAGAAGAGATAGAAAAAAAACAAAAATAATATCAACGAACTGATAAAAAATGTTTTGGTTCTCCTGCCGTTTATATTTAATTATGCCAAGATACCAATTTTAACGAATCTCATTTATACTTATGTTATACCTAAATGTGGCAGGCATTTGTTTCGCGTTTTTTGATATAGCAGCAGTGTTGATCAAACAAGGTTGTTTGGGAAATACTGAAGCGAGAAAGGCCATTTTATATTTAATACAATTGTCTGTAATATATGGCCAGTCTGAATCCCCTTAAGTCATGCGGTTGAAAAAAACTCCACCAAAGTACGCTGCTCTTTACCGAACACCTATCTGGCGAAGAGAATCTTCCTTTCAATAAGTTTTAGTGCTGGTGTTTTGAATTCATATAATGTTCTTTCAGCAGGTCTTCACCGTAATCACCATTGAAATCACGCCATACCAGGTGAATATGATTGGCATCATTCTGTGTATTATCAAACTCAATTAAAAAAGTTTTTCCCTGCAGCCGGTAATAGTGTGGCTCACCTTTGACCAAGCCGCCTGCCCAGCCAAAACGGATATCATTCATATCTTCTGTTTTAACCAAGGCCATTCTTGCATTGGCCAGCCTGGGCGACATAGAAGAGAGGTAAGCCACCATAAGTTTATTCACGATGTTTTTTTGATCGTTGTTCAGCTCTTTCATCAGGATGCCAACCGGCTCCAGCGGCACCACATCTTTAGCAATTGTAGTTACTATATCTGCAAATGCTTTTAATTGGAACAAGGCAATCTTTTTTTGTTCAGCATTCAGCGAATTCATCAGCTCAAAGCCCAGATCCTCTTCCTCTTTAAGAATACGCAAACCTTTTTGCGTTCCCTGTCTTACTTCGGCGGGATTGGAACCAAAAAAGAAGGGAGCAAATGACAGTTTATTTTTTACGATAGTAAAATTGAGCGCAAGGTGATGCCCGGTAAATTTCCAGGCCCACACATTGTCTTTACCCGGATGGCCATAGACAGAAACAAAATAATTTTCCGGTATCCGGGTTTTACTTGTTGGCTCCATTTCCTTCAACAGGTATTCAAAGCTCATGATTGTTTGCGTTCGCTTATATCCATTCTCACTTAAAAATGATTTGAGCAGTTCATAGAATGCAATCTTTTGCAGTCTTTCAAGATCTTTGATGGCAATGCCTGTTCGTGCCACCGATGAAGCCGGAACATAATGCCAGGCATACCGGTTGGTATCTTCAAAGGGAAAAACAGCTATAGCTTTTTGCTGGTCATTTAATGAATTTACAAAGGCGATGGCTTTGACGGAGCCGGTATTATCTTCTTTTACGGTTTGGGCTATGAGTGAGGCCGGCAATAATAAAAGCAGTAATAATTTCATAAATAGGTATTGATAAATGATGTGGTGAATAATAGTTAAATATATAATAATCCCCAGAGTTTGAAAAAATCATAACTTATTTATACTAATTGAAGTCCGTAATAACCAATGATCGTAAATAAACTACAGCGGATAAACACACCTAATAAACACCATGCAAGAAGTTTTTTGATATGTACATTTAATCCAGTTCCAACTGCTATACTAATAGGTGCCCCTACCGTAATTGTTCCTAAAATGCCAAGGCCTGCAATACCATATTTATTCCATAGCCTGGTTATTACCGGGTGTTTTTTAGTCTGGTCCTTATCTGGTTTCTTTTTATGAAAGAAGGCCCTGATTTTATCGCCTAAAAAAGCTGCAACAATGGCCCCCGCCAGACCACCTGTAAGGCTGGCAAAAAAAATCACCCAGGGAGAAAGTCCAAATGCAAATCCTGCAGGGATAGCCGCATATATTTCAAAAGTAGCCAGGCCTGCTACGGTGAGAATTTTTAGAACCATAGATACGGTGTAAATAAATGTTTGCGCTCAGAACGGTAAAATTAGTTGAAAGAGATTTGTCAGGTTGAAACTGGTTGTTAAATTATAATACCGGACAGAAATAAATTCACAGGCAGCATTATGTAAAAAGATTAATAG
>JANMLJ010000484.1:0-3683 GCA_031372465.1 Chitinophagaceae bacterium
GGAGCCTGGTAACCGGCATCTTCTACGGCAAAACCTTTGGGTGGTAATTCAAAACCAGTTGGTTCTTTTAATAATACTTCTTCGCCTTTATCATTTTTTAATGGATCTGTTAATGGATTAAATGCAATTGTTCCCGCAATAGCCATAGCAGTTACAATTTCAGGACTGGCCACAAAAGCATGTGTACTGGCATTACCATCATTTCGTTTTGCAAAGTTCCTGTTGAAAGAAGTAATGATTGTATTCTTCCTGTTCGGGTCATCAATATGACGGGCCCACTGTCCAATACAAGGACCACATGCATTGGCCAATACAACACCCCCAACTTTTTCGAAGGTATTAATGAAGCCATCTCTCTCTATAGTAAAACGAACAAGTTCACTACCAGGTGTAATCGTAAATTCAGCATTCGCTTTTAATCCTTTACTTATTGCATCTTCTACAATCGAAGCGCTCCGACTTATATCTTCATAGGAAGAATTAGTACAGCTACCGATCAACGCCACTTCTAATTTAGCAGGCCAGCCATTTTCTGCAACTGCTGCAGCCATTTTTGAAATAGGAGTTGCAAGGTCTGGTGTAAAAGGTCCATTTACATAAGGCTCCAGTGTACTCAGATCTAATTCCAGTAACTGGTCATAATATTTTGCTGGGTCAGCATACACTTCTGCATCCGGGCGAAGATGTTCTTTAATACCATCTGCCAATGCAGCTACTTCTTTCCGGCCTGTTGCCTGTAAGTAAGCACTCATCTTTTCATCGTAAGCAAATAAAGAACAGGTAGCACCAATTTCTGCACCCATATTACAAACCGTGCCTTTACCGGTAGCACTCATACTATCTGCCCCATCTCCAAAATATTCAACAATGGCACCGGTACCACCCTTTACGGTAAGTTGCCCGGCCACCCAAAGAATAACATCTTTACAACTTGTCCAACCACTCATTTTACCGGTCAGTTTTACACCGATAATTTTGGGCATCTTTAATTCCCAGGGAAGACCTGCCATTACATCCACTGCATCAGCACCACCTACGCCGATGGCTACCATTCCCAAACCACCAGCATTCGGTGTGTGAGAATCGGTACCAATCATCATACCGCCGGGGAAAGCATAGTTTTCCAACACTACCTGGTGAATGATACCGGCTCCGGCTTTCCAGAAACCTATTCCATATCTATCAGAAATACTTGACAGGAAATCATACACTTCGCGGTTTGTTTCGATGGCCAGTTCAAGATCCTTTTTAGCGCCAATCTTTGCCTGTATCAGGTGATCACAATGCACCGTAGAAGGAACAGCCACTTTACTTCGGCCGGCAGTCATAAATTGCAATAAAGCCATTTGTGCCGTAGCATCCTGCATGGCTACCCTGTCCGGGGCAAAATCCACATAATCTTTTCCTCGGCTATGGGCTGTGGCCGGCATTGCCCCGTATAAATGTGCATATAGTATTTTTTCAGTTAGCGTTAAGGGCTTGCCAATCAACTTTCTGGCAGCGGCCACTTTTCCGGGCAATTCTGCATAAACCTTCTTAATTAAATCTAAATCGAATACCATGTGGATAATCTTTAGTTGAGGTTATAAGATACCCGAAGTACTCCTTCGGAGCGGCGAATTTACGAAAAACAGGGTGTGAATAAAGCCTTCTTGCTGGTTTTATAGTAATAATCTAAATTTGGGGTGTGAACAAGTTCAAAAACTTTGTAGAGTGGAATGCTTTTGGCGTTTGTTCGGCCATTGGTAACCGGATGGGTATCGCAACCAGCAAGATCAGGCAATATTTTATGTATGCCTCTATCCTGACAATGGGCTCTCCTATTATTATTTATATGGTGTTGGCTTTTTGGAGAAATATCCGAAAATATATCTGGGCGGCTAAGCGAAATCCCTGGTATTATTTGTAGTGAATGGGCAATGGTGAATAGAGAATGGTGAATGGTGAATAGAGAATTTCGACTTTTAAAAAAAATTTTATAAAAAAGGTAAGCCACATTCATGAATGTGGCTTACCTTTTTCTTTTTGATCCGATTAATTGATAGTAGTTATTTCCATCGCACCGTTTTTCCCTTTATCTCCGTATTTTTTGGTCGCTTCTTCTTTATTTAAAGTAACAAGATTAAAAGTACCGGATAGTTTTCGTCTTTCAGCCGGCAATTCTTTGCCATCAAGCAAAATTAATTCCTTACTGTTCTTCATTTCAATTTCGGCAAATTTCAGTGTTACAGAATTCTTATCCGTAGCAGATTGACGAACTTCATTGGCTGTGTAAGTAACTTTATCAGTTGTTGAAGCTCCTTTTGTAGTAATCCTGATTACCCCTTCACTTCCTTTGTCACCATATAAAGCGATGGCAGAATTGCCTTTCAGTACATCAACAGAAGCAATAGTTTCAGGATTGATATTATCTAAAGTCGCTTTATTTATAATCTCCCCATCCAATACATATAAAGGATTGCCCTGGATAGATGTTGAAATTTTTACGGGCCGTTCAGTAATGGTTACAGATCCGGAGGCAGATTGAACTTTTCTTTCTTCAATTACTGAAACAGCTACAGGTTCTTCTGTAACTGCTACAGCAGCGGGCACTTCTTTAACTGATACAGCAGCAGATGCTTCAACAATCGCTGTTCTTGCCGGCGGCGGGGGCGGCGGAATTATTTCACCATATTTATTTTCAAATTTTTCTTTCTGAGCCGGAATAGTAAGGTCATAATTTTCCTTCATTCCGTTCTTAAGCCAAACTGTTGCCTTATCATTGTTTATATTTATTTTTTGAACATTGGCAGGCAACTTTAACGGAGTTGCTGGTGTAGGTGCTATTGGTGGCGGTGGAGGAGGTAATTGTCCGTAAAGATTTTCATAATAATCTTTACGGCTGTTCCATTCATCTATTGTTAAGCGGGTTATTTCTTTTTTATTTTTATCGCTGACAATGATCAGGGGATTATCCTTTTTGTTGTTTTTAAATACTTCGATCGTATATCCTTTATCGCTTAAAGTTGACACAATGGGCAAAGTATCCTGAATGATACTACGATCTGCTGTTGCTGCATCATTTTTCGGTTGATGTTTATCCACTATCTGTTTCCTGAATGCTACTAAAATGGTTGCTAAAAGCGGCAATACAAATAGAAACCGCAGCAAATTAATTTTTGCTGATTTAAGTTTGTTCATCATGGCTATACGTTTTTTTAATGAAGAAAAATTGAAATGTTGGGCTATACTGAATTGATTGTTACCAATAACTTTTAAAAGCAAATACTGATATTGTTTACGGTCGATGCCATTATTCAATACATTATTGTCGGCAATAAACTCCAGGTTCTGGCGAATGGCTTTACGGATCAGCCAGGCAAAAGGGTTAAACCAATTGACGATACAAAATAGTTCACTCCAGAGTATGTCAATACTATGTTTTTGTTTTACATGTACCATTTCATGCCTGATTATTTCCTGCAACTCTTCCGGTGTATGTTGATCCACATTAATAAAAATCGAATTGCCAAAAGAAAAAGGGATAATACTGTCATTCACCTGGTAAAGATTCATACCATCTTTTGACAATAGGGTGGCTTTATGCAACATCTTTTTATAAGAAATAAACTGCATGCATAACCGAAAAGCCATAATAAGAATTCCTGTCACAAGTAATACAAAAATAATATCCCAAACTCCTA
>JANMLJ010000502.1:0-1850 GCA_031372465.1 Chitinophagaceae bacterium
CGTTGATAGCGCTGCTCTGTAATATATTATACTTCGACTCGATATTGACTGAATGAGATACTGACTGCTGATTGCCATAAGCCGGAAGATTCTTTTTGCTATCAAACTTATAACTTGTTACTATTCGGAAAGAGCTGCCCCTGATAAATGTAAAAAGAGGCTCTATACTGTAAATCGAAAGCTGGTAATTTCTATTGGCAAACTTTGGTGTGTATAAGGCATTCAAACCCTTTTTTCCATTGGCCGTTAATGAAATAGCTCTGGAGATATTCCACCTCCATTTTATAATCCAATCATTCAGCTTCCTGCTTTCATAGCCATACGTAAGTAAATTCTTTGCATTATTGCGGAGATTACTGAAATCTATTCCCCATTTACTGTTAAATCGATTGAATGCGAGTGTATTCAGCAACGTTGTAGAAAGAGTTACCAATGCTGTATCATTGATATTGTATTTAAACGGATTAAACTCAAACCTGCCTTTGGCAATTGATTTCTTACTTGTCTGCAAAGAAGAAATCAGGTTTAATTTAGATATGATTTTTTTTATCCCTTTTAAACCAGGTAATGATAACAATGTCCGGGGATTGATATTAACACTATAATTGAGCGTAATAAAATTTGCTTTGATAAATTCATTGGTTGGTGTAAAAATGCGGATAAATTTTGCCTGATCAGGAAAAGCAGCCAGTTCAAATTCATTCAGTTCCTGTACCCCGTCACTATTGTAATCAATCCATGCATATTGACCGGTACCAGCCGGCACTTCGAGATAGGCAAAATCCCTGCGTTGCTCCTGCCCTGCTCCTACTTCATACAATACATTACCATTCAGTAATCCCTTCCATTCATTCATCACGTACTCAGCTCTGCCAAGAATAGTTTCATCTTCTTTTTGCCGGGAAATAACTGCATTATATACTTTCAGTTTCCGGAAAGTTGTATTCAGATAAAACTGCCGTTTTGTATTAGATAATAACTCTGTTTGCAGGTTCAGGTTCAAACTGCGGTCACCCCGCACAAAGGCTTTGCTTACCGGATACTTATCGGAACGGGTAAAGAAAGTGATACCATATTTATTTTTTTTATTCTCGTCAGATTTAAGATAAGCAGAATAACTATCAAATGAAAAAGCTACCGGTGTTAAGATCTCAGTTACCCGGTTTTTTACTTCGTTATTCTCAATAGCATATCTGAGTCCAAGCCGCCAATTACTGAGTTGCTTTAACTGTTTGCTGATATCAATAACAGGTCGCCAAAATGTTCCTTTATCTGTATTGCTGGTAAAATTGGTTATGACAAACTGGTTATTTATTTGCCAACCTTTCCAATCGGCCAGGTGAAGCACTGAATGCTGATTGCCATTATACTTATCGCTACGGCGATAATTGATAAATCCATAGATAAGTGAATGATTGTTTTTATTCTTTAATCCTGCCGTTGCCCGGAGAATATTTTCAGTAGCTGGCAAAATGGTAAAAGGCAATCCCCAGTCCCTGGAAAACTCTACTGTTCTTAATCGCTCCAATGGTTTGAATTTACGTTGCACATACTCATAATCCAACGCGGTAGAAAGCTGCAGTTCTTTAGAAGTCTTAAACAATTTTTCATTGCTCAACTTAAATTTAGCTGCCCATCCCCTGTCATCGCCATTATTTTTTGAAGAGAATGTATTGACATCATTATTACTGGTTGCAATTTCTGTTTGCAGGATTGTTTTTTTGCTGATGGTATAATCTATACCGAGGTTTAGCATTTGTAACTGCTTTGGAGTAACTAATATTTCTACCGGTTCATATTGTCCCTTTTTCTGACCTCCAACCGGTGGAATATATTTAAACACTTTACCA
>JANMLJ010000505.1:0-6416 GCA_031372465.1 Chitinophagaceae bacterium
GGTTGATAGATAAAAATATTTTTTATCCATTGATAATTGTACCTGCTGCACTTCATAATTTCCTGTTGTAAGCGCTTTCTTTTCTCCGGTACTGACATTAACCTTATATAAATGCGAATAGCCGCTCACTTCAGAACGGTACCAAAAAGTATTATCATCTATCCATCCGGTATTACCCCCACCAAAGCCGCCTGTTCCGGGTCCACCAATCCAGGCTTCATCACGTTGCCTATCTACTAATTTTATTTTACTGGTGGCAGTATCCCATAACATCAGCCAGCGGTCTTTATTATCATTCGAACGTATATCTAAAACAAGATTTGTTCCTTTGGGTGACCAGGAGAGACCACTGAAACTAACAGCACGGTTAGCCGGTCTCTTTTTTCTTTCTTCTACTTGTTTGGGATAATCTTTTACATAATCCGGAAGGTCTTGTATACCGGGTATTGAATCTGTTTTAATTGCCCGTACTGTATCTCTTACCCTGTCATAAATAAATAATTCTGATGAGCCCTGCGCTGCTCCTACTTTTGTTCTGGCTGGAATATCTGTAGTAAATCCTGTTTCGGTTACATAACTCGGTACAATAGTAGATTTTGCTGAGGCCGGTGATGCCGCTTTAAAAAGACGATAACTTACAAACCGTCCATCGGGGCTGATACCAAGCCCCTGGATGGCTTTGTCTTCAATACTGATACTTCTTAGTTCTTTTACTTTTGTCAGTGATTTAGTGTATGCATCAGCTTTATCTTTTTTCTCTTTTCTTTCTTTAAGAACCTCAAAATATTTCAGTTGATCATTCTTTAACCACTGTTCTTGCTGGTTACCAATAGCTGTTGGCGGAGTATTGCCTCCACCACCACGTTGAAAACCACCACCGCCTCCGCCACCTCCGCCAAAATTGGCAGGAGGAGTTGGCGCCGCATCACCCGATTTTACATTGGTCAGTTGCATTGTTTCTCCGCTGACAATATCCCAGGCAAATAAATTCTGACTTCGGTTATAAATTATTTTTGTTTCATTAAATGAAAACTGTGGGTTCGATTCAGTATCCACTGTTTGATTGATGCGTTTTGCTTTTCCTGTTTTAACATCCATGTAGAAGATATCTCCTTCTTTTGTAAAAACATAAGCTGTTCTGGCTTCATTATAAGTATAATTACTTTCAGCAGATAGTGCCTGCTTTTGCTGAGGAGTAGCTTTTACCGGTGTTTTATTGGTAGTAGTTATATACCAGATAGAGTCAGAAGGATCTTTATCCGGGTTCCATAGAAAATAAAGTGTTGTTCCGTCATTACTCCAGAATGTACCCGAAGGAGATGTGCCCATCCATTTCGGGTCTCTCATTATTTTTTCTACTGTTAACTTATCCAGTTTTTGTGAAAAAGATCCGAAGGAAAAAAATAACAATAACAGCAATAAATAACGATTAATCATACTTAGCAGTTTAAGCTATAAATATATCGGAAAGGGAGGTAGAAACGTAAACTGCTTACAAAAAATGATGAAGAAATTAATCGTTGGGTTAATTATTAGGTTTGCCGCTGTCTATCCAGCAAATAATAGAATTCTTTTGAGCAGCTGTCAATGTACTTCCCTTGGGCATGCTACCGGAAGAAATAGCCGAGCGTATGGAAGCAGCAGATATCTGCGCAAAATTGGTCAATGGCCCCGGGCCATTTGAACTTCCTGCTGCATGACAGCCAGATACATTACAGGAAGCCTGAATGATGGGATTGACATTTGCAGCAAAAGCTTTATTGGTAACTGTACTGCAATCCACTGTTGTACTACCACCACCACCACCGCCAGTGCCAGTGCCACCATTGTCTTTTTTACAGGAAGTAGAGATGAACATGGTGAAAGAGAATGCAATTATCAGCGCTAATGTCTTGGTCATAAATGTTTTTTATATGAAAGAGTTGTATTATTCAGCTAAAAATAAACGAAAAAAATTTAATAAAGTTGCGGTATATTTTTATGGTTCGGAAGCTCAATTATTCGGTATATAGAACAACACCTCCTTTTTTAAGAACTAACCCTTTTGCCGTTTTCGCCAAATTCCAAACTTTATTAAACCATACCTGGGAATTCTTTTTCCGATTTTCCATTATTATTGAAGAAGCCATATGGCCGGGTTCGAATAATTCTGCTTTTAATTTATACTTGTCAAAAATGATAAAGGCAGAACTTGTTTTGTTGGCAACTGCAGCTGCAGGATTAAGACGGATACCCATTTCAAAAAGTCTGATACATTCTTTTTTTATAATGGACCAGGTATATCCTGCCGAACCTATACATCCATGCATATCTCTGTCTGCACCGGTCAGAGGGGGTTTTACAGTATCTGTGATAATAGTTGCTTTTGTGATAAGTTCTTTTACTTTTTCGCCGGCAGGCTTAGGGCTAAAGGCTGAATATAACAGCCAGGTAGCGAGTAACAGGGTAATTATTTTCATGAATTATACGTTGAAAAAAAATTTTTGCATATTGATTTTTCAAAAAATCGCTTATGCATTACGGTTAATACAATTCAGATCGTCAAATGCCACTTCCAGACGTTTGATAAATGACTCTTCGCCTTTACGCAGCCACACTCTGGGGTCGTAATGTTTTTTATTGGGCTTGTCTTCTCCCTCCGGGTTACCAAGCTGCCCCTGCAGGTAACCTTCATACTTTTTATAGTTTTCCAGGATCCCTTCCCAGAAAGCCCATTGAAGATCTGTATCAATATTCATTTTGATAGCGCCATAACCAATGGCTTCCCTGATCTGGTGCTGCGGTGAACCACTGCCACCATGAAATACAAAATATACTGGCTTTGGACCGGTGTGAAATTCTTTTTCGATATGTACCTGACTATTGTTAAGAATCACCGGACGTAATTCGACATTACCCGGTTTATAAACTCCATGTACATTACCAAAAGCAGCGGCCACTGTAAATAATTTTCCCACTTTACTTAATTCTTTATAGGCATAGGCAACATCTTCGGGTTGAGTGTAAAGTTTGGAATTTTCCACATCACTGTTATCCACGCCATCTTCTTCACCACCGGTAACACCCAATTCTATTTCAATGCTCATGCCCAACGGCTGCATACGTTTATAAAATTCCACAGATGTATGAATGTTCTCTTCAATGGGCTCTTCACTAAGGTCAAGCATATGGGAACTAAAAAGGGGCTGGCCTTTTTCTTTGAAATATTCTTCACCCGCATCTATCAATCCGCTTATCCAGGGCAACCATTTTTTGGCAGCATGGTCAGTATGCAAAACAACCGGCACACCATAATATTTTGCCACATTATGAATATGTAAGGCACCGGAGATACCACCAGAGATATTTCCCTGCAATTTATCATTGGGCATTCCTTTACCCGCAATAAACTGCGCTCCGCCATTGGAAAACTGAATGATAACTGGTGAATTTACTTTAGCGGCAGTTTCTAATGTTGCATTAATTGTATTGGTGCCAATAGTATTTACTGCGGGTAGTGCAAACTGGTTGTCTTTAGCGTCATTATAAAGTGCTTCCAGTTCCTCACCGAACAGCACCCCGGCTCTGTATTTTTTCATGAATAATAAGTTGGGTTTAAAATTTCAAATTGTATTAAAAAGCACAATAAATAATGCCGCTAATATAGTTGATTTATTTTACTGGTCAGGCAAACAGGTGTTATACCAATGTGATTTTTAAAATATGCCGATATTTCAAAATCTTACGTGGTAAATGACGACCTGTGCCGATACTTCGTTATGATATCAAACAAATAGTCAAATAAGGTCTGACCGATATTGGACAATATAGTTTGTTCAATCTATTTAACGCAGATCCAACCTAGTGACAATTAAGCAATTGTTTCATCACAGCAACGAGGAGGAATAATTTCGGCTAAAGCCGATTGAAGATTGCATTCAATTGCCACGGCCTTAAGGCCGTGGCAATTTATTAGAACCCCAATGGGCTTTAGCCCAATCTATCTTAGGACTAACCCATTAACAATTCCGCAATTATAATTTAGTCTTTTTATTAGTAAGGGATATTTGATTCATCAATAGAAGTAAAAGCTTAATTACTGCAATGAAAAATTATCTCTTTGTTTCTAATTTTTAAACGCTTGGTAATCGGTATTAGCCACATTAATCGTGATTCTTCCCCAGGTTTTTTTGTACCAGCAAAAGATTTTTCCGGAGCATTTGTTTCAATTGTGTTCGTACAATATCTCCCATGGATTTGCATTTTTGAAAAGCAGTAGTGTGATTGTACTTATCAAGTTCATTCTTTAGCTGTGCTACTTTGGCAGGAGTAGAAATTTCATCTTTCGTCATTATATCCAGTAATTGTTTGATACGATACCTGGAGGAAACCAACCGGAAAGTGATCATGGTTCTTTCTTCAAACTGGTATTGTTCTATGGATTCTTTATTAAGCTGGGAGAGGCTGAGTTCTACCAATGAATTATTTTCTTTAAAAAACTGTGGCAGGTATAAGTTTTTTCTGCCTTCATAGCATTGCTGGTCAAAATCAATACAACGGATCCGGTATTGATAATCCTCAATATCCGGGGTAATGCCTATTACAAAATTATAACTGCGCATATCGCCCAGTAAACGGACAAAACAACGTTCATTGAATTTGACAAATTCTTTGGCCAGGCGTATTTTATTTGTCTCGGGATTATTCATCATTTGCTGAATGAATGCATCACCCGGAATTCCCGGAATATGTTCTTCTACGAGTGTATTATCACAGGTAAAGAAGGTGATCCGGTTGGGAGACAGAATATGTTCCAGTTCTAATCCATAAATACGGGAAGCGTCTGCAATTTTGATGTAGTAATGATCATAATTGTCATTGAATTTATTGACAATGCGGATACGGAAAGGGTGGGAGTTGCCAAAGGTGCAAAAATCTACTCTGGCCACATCCAGATGGCTGATAAAACTAAAATCGCCTTCTGTTTTCAGGATGGCATATATTTTTACCAATCCTTCCCGGATAAAATCCCAATCTCTGCTGTCGTAAGAAAGTTTTTCCCAAAGTGTATCCTTACCCTGTTTATCTTTTAGTGGTGTTGACCAGGTATAATTCAGAAGATTTTGATAAGTAACCGGAAGTTTGACTTCACGTCCATGCAATTTCAGATAGTTTCGCAAAGCTTCATTAACCGGGTACATCGGTTTTTTGCGGGAAGGTTTATCGCCTTCTTTTGTTTCTGTATCGTTTTTATTTTTGGTGAAACTCATTTTTAAAGATAATAATTAACCGATAAAAAAGATTGTTGGGTCCGGTATTGGATACTTTTGGTTGTGACCAAGTAAAATTGTTTAACCGGTAATTTAATTTCAGATTTTTTTCAATCTTATAAACAGCACAGAAGAATCAGAATGCTGAACAAGGTCTGTTAACGCTTTTATATAGAACAAATACAGAAATAAATACTTAAACCGGCCATTATGAATAATTGGGTTATTGAAAAAAAAGAAGGCATTCCAACGAAGGGAAAAACATCATTTTAAAACATTTTTTACTGATTCAATAATTTTACTAAATTAAACCCATGCAACGTGCCAGGAATCCTTTACCTATTGAAATGTGGGGGTTAAAATTTGATCCTATAACTGGCAGATACTTTCTTAATGAGAACGGATTGGCTTACTACATGACCTTAGAACATACCAGGCTTTTAAAAGCATATTACCGGGGAAATATTTCTAATAAACCAACTATAGAAAAGTGGTTTAATGACCTTGACAGGTTTACACGAAGTCAAATAATTATCAATGGGAAAACAGAAATAAGGGATATTTATTTTCACCCGGATCCTCAATATGATTGAAAATTGAAAGCTTGTATTAATAGCATAAAAAAACCCCCGAAATGGGGGTTAATTCTTTACTACCTTTTTTACTACCTCTTTTCTGAAATTAGAAATCAGTAAGGCTTTAAAAGTATTTCAGCGAAGAAAGAGGGATTATTTTCAATGATCCCGGATGGGGGCATACAGCCAACTGAAAAATTGCCGGGGCTTTGCCCCTTCACAATTTTCTTTTTGTTCCTCTTTGACAAGCGAGCTTGTCACGTTGCACAAAACGAAAATTGCCCCTTTAGGGGGCAATTGTTCAGTTGTCAGCGGAGAGAGAGGGATTCTCCAAGGGATCCTGCGGAGAACCCCCGGAAACTTGCGCTTCAACGGTTTTTCCAAAGGATCCTGTGGGCAAGACCGCAGCATTCGACCGCTCTGCCATCTCTAGATTATATCTTTTGCCCTTAAATATTTTTTACCTTCTGATGATTTGAAATACATTTCTTTTTTATAAGCTTCTGATTTCGTTTGAAAGGTTTCAAAATAATGTACAACAAATGGAGTTCTTGATTTTGTACTTCTTACCTTTTTACTATTATGTTTAATT
>JANMLJ010000542.1:0-8360 GCA_031372465.1 Chitinophagaceae bacterium
CACCAATTCTAACTATTATGAGAAAAATTTTCTTCCTGGCAACAATACTTATAAGTACCGTTGCTTTTGCACAAAAGAAAAATGCGGTAACTCCAACCGAACCAACAACTGCTGCAGCTGATGCTGATGCAGTATTATTCTCCAAAACAAAATACCGGCTGATTGGTCCATTTAGAGGCGGACGAAGTGCCGCAGTAACCGGTAGTTATAAAAATAAAAATATTTTTTACTTTGGTGCTACCGGTGGTGGGGTTTGGAAAACAATGGATGGTGGCAGTAATTGGAAAAATATCTCCGATAAATATTTCGGGAGCTCCATTGGTGCAGTGGCTGTTGCGCCTTCCGATGAAAGTGTTGTTTATGTTGGCGAAGGTGAAAATAGCATGCGGGGAAATGTGAGTGAAGGACTTGGTGGCATGTGGCGCAGTGAAGATGCCGGCAAAAGCTGGAAAAATATCGGCTTGAAAGATGGAAGACATATTATCCGCATCGTTATTCATCCAAGAAACCCGGATATTTTATGGGTGGCAGTAATGGGACATTTGTTTGGACCTAATGAGGAAAGAGGTGTTTATAAGTCAACAGATGGTGGTAAAACATGGAAACGAACATTATTCGTCAATAATCAAACGGGCTGTAGTGATTTGGTAATGGAACCGGGTAACCCTTCAGTTCTTTATGCAGGCACCTGGCGTTTACTCCGTACACCTTACAGTCTTGAAAGCGGGGGAGAAGGAAGTGGTTTATGGAAAAGTATGGATGGTGGTGAAACATGGACAAATATTGCTGCCAACAAAGGCTTACCCAAAGGTGTATGGGGAATTGTAGGCGTGGCAGTTGCACCGTCAAATACCGATAAAATTTATTGCATTGTAGAAAATAAGGATGGTGGATTATATATGAGTAATGATGGTGGAGAAACCTGGGCGTTACAATGCAGTGATAATAATATCCGTCAGAGAGCCTGGTATTACACAAAAGTATTTATTGATCCGAAAAATGAGAATAAAGTGTATTGCCCTAATGTAAATTTTATGGTAAGTACAGATGGTGGTAAAACTTTCACGGGGATGAATACACCTCATGGCGATCATCATGATCTATGGATTGATCCGGAGGATGCTAACCGGATGATTGTGGCGGATGATGGTGGTGCACAGGTTTCATTTGATGCGGCCAGAAACTGGAGCACTTATTTAAACCAACCAACGGTACAGGTATATCGTATAAGTACCGATAATGCATTTCCTTACCGTGTATTGGCACCACAACAGGATAATGGCGCTTTCCGTATCAGAAGCAGAACATACGGAGCAGCTATTACTGCAACCGACATGGAAAATGCGGCAGGCAGTGAGAGCGGATATATTGTTGCTGATCCGTTGAATCCTGATATTACTTACGGAGGTAATTACATGGGGTCACTCCAACGACTCGATCACAGAACAGGCGAAAGCCGCGCACTAAATGTATGGCCGATTGATAATATGGGCGCCGGAGCCGATGTGGCGAAGTATCGTTTTCAATGGAACTACCCGATATTCTTTTCACCAAACAACCCTAAAAAATTATATGCTGCAGGTAACCATCTTTTTACTACAGAAGATGAAGGGAAAACATGGCAGATGATTTCACCAGATCTTACAACTAATGATAAAAAGAAACAGGCATCAAGTGGAGGACCTATTACACAGGATAATACCAGTGTGGAATATTACTGTACTATTTTTACAGCAACAGAAAGCTGGGTTGAAAAAGATTTATTATGGACAGGAAGCGATGATGGTCTTTTACATGTGAGTAAAGATGGCGGAAAAAACTGGGAGAATGTAACACCGAAAGATTGCCCGCCCTTGATGATGTGGAATTGTATTGATGTTGATCCTTTTAAAAAAGGAGCTGCATATATTGTTGGTACCAGGTATAAACTGGATGATTTCAAATCCTATATCTATAAAACAGAAGACTATGGTAAAACATGGAAACTGATCACCAGCGGAATCAATCCCCTGCACTTTGCAAGATGCCTGCGTGCTGACAGGAAAAGACCAGGCCTATTATATGCAGGCACCGAATACGGTATGTATATTTCGTACGATGATGGAAACAGTTGGAAATCATTTCAACTAAACTTGCCGGTAGTTCCTGTTACTGATCTGACAATAAAGGATAATGACCTTATCGTTGGTACACAGGGCAGAAGTATTTATATCCTGGATGATTTGACGATGGTACAGCAAAAGAAAAGCGAACTACTGAATAAAAATCTGCATGTATTTGATGTAAACCCTGCTTACCGTATGCCAGGTGGTGGCCGCCGTGGTGGTGGTGGCGGCGGTTTTGGTGGTGTACCATTAACTAATGTGGGTATGAATCCACCCAACGGAGTTGTATTTAATTATTACCTGAAAGAAGCAACCGACTCTGCCAAAATTTCTATTGTAGTAATGGACAACAACAAAAAAGTTATTAAAACCTTTTCTACATCATCAAAAGAAAATAAAGTAGATATAAATAAAGGAATGAATCAGTTTGAATGGGATATGAATTACCCGGAAGCTGAAAAAGTGGATGGGCTGATTTTATGGAATGGGTTTATTGGCGGACCTAAAGCGGCTCCGGGAAATTATTTTGCAAAATTCAGATCGGGCAACGATTCTGCAGAAGTTTCTTTTACCATTGAAGCAGACCCTAATTATAAAACTTCATTGACTGAATACCAGGAACAGTTTAATCATCTTATTACCATCCGTGATAAATCGTCGGAGATTATGAAAGCAATCAAAAATATCCGGGAGATACGTCAGCAGATGAATGATTTCAGTTCCCGGGTTGGTAAAGATCTTCCCAAAGAAATAAAACAGCAGATAGATACAATCAATAAACAAATGAATGTGGTGGAAGAAACACTGCATCAGACCAAAGCAAAAAGCGGCCAGGATGTATTGAACTTTCCTATCAGGTTGGATGATAAACTTTCCAGTATTTATAATGCATCTTCAGCAGGTAATTCTGGACTTTCAAAACAAGCCAAAGATGCTTATGCAGAACTGGTGGTGCTGATAGATGATCAATTGGGGAAACTAAAAAAGATAATGAATGAAGATGTGGCTAAACTAAATCAGCTCATACATGAAAAGACCTTGCCGGTGATAGGGTTGAAGAAAGAAAAGGAATAATACCAAATGCTAAAGCCCATCCGGGTTCTAAATAATTGCCACGGCCTTAAGGCCGTGGCAATTGAATGCTATCTTCAATCGGCTTTAGCCGAAATTATTCTTCCTGGTTGCTGTGATGAAACAATGCTGAATTCCAGTCTTCAGTAATTATACACTTTGTCAGGATTGATAAAATTAGTAACTTTTATCATCTGCCTGCCTTGTCAAATAGTAGGGAGCTTACCAAGGGGTTATCTATGAAATATTAAAGGCTTTCAATTTGTTTGTCATATGGAGTCAGTCGAAATATGACAAACAAATTGATTGTTACGAAAGCCTTTTTTAAGCAATTGGTTTGATTTTTTTAACCCTTTCTTTCATTAATGCAATGGCCTCTTCATTGCTGGAAAAAGTATTTTCAATATTCACCAGGTTATCAGCCAGTTTATCATAGCGCTTTGTCATCAGCCAGATAAAGATATGCAGGTAATGAACCCCGTCAAATACAAATGTTTTTTTAGCGGCCATTTCTTTTTGTAGTTTTAAAAACTCACCGGGTATTTCGGTGTAATGCATGGCCGGGCGAAGATGGTGAACCGTATGGTAACCATCATTCCAGCACATTTGATTATACTTGGTATTGATACAATTGATGGCGCTGGTAAAATTATCTTCCGGATCATTCTTATCGATAAATGAATGTTGTGTCCAGTTTCCTAACATCATTACTATACGGGCAAATACAAAGGGAATGATAAAAATGAATAACGTAGCTTGAAAATTTACAAACGACATTCCCACACAAAAAGCATAGAATGCCAGTTCACCATAAGTAAGCTTCATGTACAATTTCTTTCTTTTACGGGAAAAAAAATACATGAAAGTATCTGCTACCCCTAACACCAGAAAACGCCCAACGTATTTAAGAAAATCCGGGAGACTATCCCTTTTGTATTTCATCGTGCTGCTCGCATCATCTTCCTGGTTATTCTCTACGTGATGCATGCCCATGTGATGAACAAAATAAGTTTCCGGAGTATGTCCAAAAAATGGGCAAACAAACCAGATAACATAATTATATAAAAACAGGTAATTTTTTTTGAATGGTTTGCGATGACTGATACAATGCAGCATTAATCCAAAACGACCTTTGAAATACATTTGAGAAACGTAGAAATAAGGAATGTATGCCAGCCACCAATACCAACCCTGCAAAACAGGCGTGTAAAGAAGAACGGCAACTGGTATTACTAATAAATGTATGGCCGTAAGCAAATGGATAAAAGGAAGATCCCTTTTATCATTGAGATATTTTAACCAGAATTTTTCGTAACGGGTATATGAGGAAGGTTCTACATAAACTGGGTCTCGCAATGCTGTAAGTGCCTTCATACCAAATAAATAAGTTTATAAAACGTGTAATACTAACTATTTACTCGCATCAGATGTTTAATTCGTTGATTTTCAACCTCGATAGGAAATAGTAAGGGTGTAAAATTACAGCATTCTATGGAATACCTGTTTTTTGTTTAAAGCTTATTGACCTGATTTTTATCAGGTTCAAATTCACTTCATTTTCAGATCAGGCTTTATTGATCTTACTTTAGTAGTAGCTCCCCCGTTTAATGTCAGGTCAACCGGTTTATTGGTTTGCCATGCACCTCTGGTAAAATCCGGTATGTCCACTGTTCTGGATTTTTTTTCAACCGATCTTCCGCTCAAAGCAAAAATGGAACTCCACGAAGCGGCATCATATACATTCTGATCAAGTGGAAGCCCATTACGGAGGCAATCAATCAACCGCCAGTCCATAATAAAATCCATACCACCATGTCCACCAACATCTTTAGCGATTGCACCGATGTGATTAATGATCGGAGGGGAATATTTTTTATACAAATCATCCAATTGTTCTTTTTTGATCCAGCTATGTCCAAACGCAATCCGTTCAGGAGCCGGGTATTTTTGTGCAACCCCTTTTGTACCACTCAACAAATGAAGCCTTGAATAGGGACGAAGTGATGAAACATCATGCTGCAGCATGATTGTTTTTCCTTTATTAGTCCTGATTGAGGTGGTGTTCATATTTCCCCGGTAGGGTTTGTTGGTAAATTCATTAAAGAAAGGGTCTTTAGCGGCCATTTCATTGGCAAGATTATTTAAGGTGAAATCATTGGTACTCATACTTACCAGGTGATCCATTTTATCGCCGCGGTTAATATCCAGGCATTGTGCAATAGGCCCCAACCCATGTGTAGGATAAAGATTCCCATTATGCTGAAAGTTTTGTTTTAAACGCCACATATCGGCATAGGCATTCTTATTAAAGAGCCAGTCTTTACTCAGATCGTGGATATAAGCACCTTCCGCATGAATCACTTCACCCAGCAAACCATTGCGGATCATATTTAATGTAAGCATTTCAAAAAAATCATAACAACAGTTTTCCAGCATCATGCAATGCTTGCGGGTTTTTTCTGATGTTTCAACCAATAGCCAGCAATCGTCAATGGTAAGTCCGGCATTTACTTCTGTAGCGGCATGTTTACCATTCTTCATTGCATAGATGGCTATTGGTGCATGCAGGTGCCAGGGAGTAGGAGTATACACCAGATCAATATCCTTGCTTTCACATACTGCTTTCCATCCTTCTTCGCCACTATATTCTTTTGCTTTGGGTCGTCCCATTTTCTCCAGCGTTTTTTGCGACGCGGTAACCCGTTCCGGATATTTATCACATAATGCTACTATTTCCAGGCCATCGATATAGCTTAATCTTCCAACAGCTTCTGATCCCCGCTGACCAAGTCCGATAACTCCAACACGTACGGTGTCAATTTTTGGTGCAGCATAACCACACATATTAAAACCTGGTCCGCTTTTTTCCAGTTCGGCAGACCGATCCATCTGTTCATCAGTAGTTCCGGTTACTTTGGCAAAAGAGGGGAGGCCTGTAGCCAACACGCCACTTCCAATAGCAAGGCTACGTAAAAATTTCCGGCGATCTGATTTCATGGTAAAGCAATTTAGTTGCTGCAAGTTCCTTAAATAAAATGGAGAAAATGCTGATAAATAAAAAATCAGTCAATCGTTTGTTACTTCAGCCTACAAATTCAACCAGTAATTCAATTTAAATACCAACGCCCGGTTCTTATTCTTCAAAAAAGGGTCGCTGAAATAATTATCCGTATAAACCAGGAAAAAATCGCTGGCCGGCTTATACCGCCATTGCAGGCGACTGTTAATATTAAAATTATTCCGCTGGGTATTGTATTGTAAAAAAGTGGTCCAGAATATTTTAGTAGAAAAATTGATCTCTATTCTTGGCGCCAGTAAAAACAAATTACTCTTTCCGTAAGGATCCGGGAAGTTCAGTTTATTATATTCTGCATTTAATTGCAGGGTAAGCCATGGCTGTTGACGGAAAATAATTTCCGCTGTATAGTTAAAATAATTTCCTGTATAATATTTGCCAACAGTGATACCACTGGTAAATGAAAAATTCTTCCGTATATCCGTAGCATATTTTGCAGTAAATTGATTGTACTGGTATTCTCCCGGGGGTAAAGGTTTGCCATTGGTAAATGATGTATAAAACTTCAGGTTAGTTTGTGCAGAGTTGATCTGAAAATCAATACTGCCGGTATTTTTTAAAGCTATGTTATAACCAATCGTATTCGTTCTTTCATTGAAAGTGCCATTGGGATTGAATACAATAAAATTAGTAAGCTGGATATTATGGCTGTTAATCTTACCTGCTTTGGGAAGAATGCGATACGTATTTTGATTATAAAATTGTTTAAATCCCAGCCGGATTACGGTATCGCGGAAAGCATCATAGTTTTCTATACGACCAATAAAACCAATGTCGGTATAATAATTTGTTCCTACATTATCAAAATCTATTAAAGTAGTTAAGGACCTGCCGAAATATCCACCACCCGTATTAAAAAATGAATTTTTACTGGAAATCCCCGGTTTCAAAGCAAGATGAAAACCCAGCCAGCCCTGCCATTTACCTTTTCCATCCTGGAAGGCAATTTCACTACCGGCATTACGGCCATATTCATCAATAGCGTTAGTCAATTTATGTTTATCATCAAAAAACCCCTGCCGGTTGAAAAAGTATCCTTTGATGGTTGTTCGGCTAAGCACTTGTTGTTGCACGGTAAAAGCCGAATAGTTTTGTGCGGCATAATCAACAGTAGCTTTTGTTTGCATACTCATTAGTCCTACTCTTGTTCTTGAAGCTACATTGCCGGTTATCCGGGCACCGGCAATAATGGGAATGGGATTTCCATCGGGATCTAACCCGATACGCCTGGAATAAAATGGACGGATGGGTGGAATGCCATAGGCAGAAAAAAGATCACTGTTCTCCAGAAAAAAATTTCTTCGTTCCGGAAAAAAGATATTGAATCTCGATAGATTGGTAACCTGTCTGTCCACTTCTACCTGTGAAAAATCAGGATTCACTGTAAGATCAAGATTCATGGATGATGTCAATGCAATCTTAGCATCGAATCCGGCATCTATATCGCCATTAATCCCTGTATTATTTTCTTTATTGGCTGTCAGGCTTCCTGTAGAATAGGGGATGAGTGAAATGTTATTACCTGGTTTAGGTGGCGGCTCACTCCATACCAAAGAACCAAGATAACCTAAATCAACAGCTGTAAAATTTACCGGTACCCTTGTCCAGGTATGAAATTCATTCGCTTTTCTGTCGCTCCGGATAAAATTAATACCCCAGTTTTTACTGTTTTGATCATAGCGAAGTGATTTAAAGGGAATAGCTATTTCAACGTTGTAATGATCCGGATAACGTTTTACTTCGGAATACCATTTATTATCCCAGCTGAAAGTAAGGTTTTCATTATTTCCACTCAATACATCATCGGCCTGTACATTATAAGCAGTAACGCTGAAATAAAAGCCGCTTGTTTTTTTTCCAAAGGGATCCAGTGCAATACCAACACCATCGTTTTCCCGTATACGGGTATCTCTCTTCAATGATTGGCCGATCAGCGGTAAACTATCATAAGCCACTATTCCGAAATAAATAAATTTGTCATCATACAATACTTTGAAAACTGTCTTATGTTTTGCCTTACTATCATCTGTTGGAAATTTGAGCCAGAAATCAGTTGTGGATGGTGCTAATTGCCAGTCTTTTTCATCCAGTTCACCATCTAGTTTGAT
>JANMLJ010000503.1:0-36607 GCA_031372465.1 Chitinophagaceae bacterium
TCCTGTTACCGTATGATGTTTTTAGCCGATGAAGGAAATATCCAAGCGTTTAAGGCCAAAATTGTAACACAATTTTTAAAGCAACATGAAATTGAAATGCTGGATGGTTTTACTGTTATTCAACCCAATGCAATACGCATCCGAAAATAAAAATAAATGAAACGGACCTATTGGGAAAAAATAGCCCCTGCTTATGGAGAAGAAATTTTCGATGTGCTTCTCAATGATAAGAAAGCCCTTATCCGTTCAGTCATTAAAAAATATTCATCGAAGAATAAAACGGTCATTGATATTGGCTGTGCCATCGGCAAATGGTTACCTGTTCTCTCTCCAGCTTTTAAAAAAGTAATTGCTGTTGATATTTCTGCCAAAAACCTGGAGATAGCGCAACAACTTTATCCGCAGTATAAAAATGTGCAATACCTGCGGGCAGATATGAGTGGTAAAAAAACAAACCCCGATAGCTATCGGGGACCTACATGCGATTTTGGTATTTGTATCAATGCCATCCTTACTCCGGATTTAAAAGACCGTACAACATTTTTTCAATCATTGTCAGCCTGTGTAAAGAAAGGTGGCCGCATTGTTATTACCATTCCTTCATTAGAATCATGGTTGCTTACCAGCATTATTCAACAGCAATATAAAATTGACAGGAACCTCTTCCCCGTAACAAAGAATGCAAAAGAAGCTATAAAAAAATGGCATAATATCCGGCAGGGTAATGCAGATATTGATAATGTACCTCATAAACATTACCTGAAAGAAGAATTACAATTACTATTAGGCAATGAAGGATTTGTAGCAGAAGATTTTCAAAAGATTGAGTACGATTGGAATACTGAGTTTATCAAACCACCTAAATGGCTGAAAGAACCAAGGCCTTGGGATTGGATGGTAATAGCAAAGAAGCTGTGAGTTTTGAGCCCCTAGTTTCGAGCAAGACTCCTTAAGTGTTGAGGCTCTTCTCGCAACTCATAACTCACTGCTCGTTGCTTGTATTAATTCACCAACGCATACACTGCAAAACTTGCCAGCCAATGTTCTCCTCCATATTCTCCGCTTACAACATGCGGCAGCGCATTTCTTAAATGATTGACAGACGAACGAAGTAATAACTTCTTTCTGGTATCATTATCAGGTAATACAGCAGCTATTCCTTTCATACACCAACTCCTGCTAAAAGATAAGCCATCCAGATGAACTATCTGTAAATCTGTTCTGTCTGAAACAACCGGCAGGATTGTCAAATGTTTTAAACTTTGTCCTGGCAAGAATTGATTGAACCATAAAATAAATTCTTTAGGAGATAAAATTCTTCTCATTAAATCGGCTTCTTCAAGACAAGGAGATAAAAAGTCTGATCCATTCGGTTCCCAATTTGCCGGCGCATTTGTATCTTTTAAAAAAACCTCTTTAGCCGACACTATAATTGCTTTTTCAAATGCAATATTTTTTTCTGACCGGGCATAGTCAAGTGCAAATACTAGCCCAAATGCTGTATTAGGATGTACACCTGTTCTGTTGGGATAAGTTTGTTTGGGCAAAAACTTTGTCCATAGTTCTACAATTTTTTTTGTCAATGGTTGCAAAGCTTCCTGCCAGCGTTTAGCATCCGCATTATTCCAGGAAAATAATTCTTCATCAAGTTTTAAAATCCATGCCCAGCCATAAGTACGCTCCCATCCTGCTGTAAGCGGGATATCAAAATATTTAATTTCATTCAGAACATTTTCAGGTGTAATTGTTTTATTCAGCACTTCCCTGATAGCAGTAGCCTCTGGCATTGACGGAAAAAGTTTTAGTAATCGGACAAGCATCCAATGTCCATGCACCGATGAATGCCAGTCAAAACAACCATAAAAAACGGGGTGTAATTGTTTAGGGAACAACACATGATCTTTTTCTGTGTTAGAAGTGTGATTGGTTTTGTTGGGAAATTCCTGGGTAATACATTTCAATGGTAATGAGGCAAGATGCGAAGCACCCTTTAAAGTCAATTCAAATCCGGAACTATCTTTTTTCACTAAAAACAAATCACTGACCTGAGCTTTTGCCTGCAATGCAGGCAAAAGAATAAATAGTAACCAATAGTTATTTTTCATTGTTCAAACTTAAATAAAATATAACTGCAATAAGCAACGTTATACTTTATGAACCCAAAACTCCAAACCCGAAACTGTTCTCCACGTCTGTGGAAAAGTTTAACTACCCAAATTCAATATCAATAAAGATATTGTGCAGGAATCATCACCATGGAAACAAACAGAGAGATATCGGCTCTTTTTACTTTAATTGACGATCCGGACGAAGAAGTGTTTGGATTAGTTTCAGCTAAGATTGTTGATTATGGTAAAAATATAATTCCTAACCTGGAACATCTTTGGGAAACTACCCCCAATGAAGAAATACAAACCAGGATTGAATTACTGATTCACCGTCTTCATTTTACAGATCTTGAAGAAGATTTTCGTCAATGGACCATCTCCGGGCATCATGACCTCATGCTTGGTGCCATGCTCACCAGCAAATTTCAATACCCCGAAGTTTCTACTACACCTGTATTACAAGAGATAGAAAAAATAAGACGAAATATCTGGCTGGAATTAAATAATTACCTGACCCCGCTGGAACAAATCAATATTGTTACAAGCATCTTATATAGTTATTATGGATTGAAAGGAGGTGAAACAAATTACAAAGAACCCAATGAGTTTCTGCTGCATAAAACATTGGAAACAAAAAGAGGTAATCAGATATGCAATGGTATTTTATATCTTCTTCTTAGTGAATTATTAGATATCCCGGTAAGAGCCATCAACATACCCAAACAATTCATCATTGCGTATTTCAAACCGGGGTACTCAGAAGAAAATCTTCCTAACCCGATTCATAAGATTGATTTTTTTATAGACCCAACATCCGGACAAATTTTCAGTCAACAGGATGTTGATAATTATTTTAAACGAATTTGTGTACCTCCGGTTGGCTCCTATTTCAAACCACAAAGTAATAAATTAGTTATACAACAGTTACTCGAAGAATTTGGTAAATGTTTTACTGCTGACAAAGACAAATATAAACAGGCAGAATTAATGAAACTTGCCAAACTACTGGATTAGTCGTTCGTTTCGGGTTTGGGGTTTCGAGTTAAAGAACCCTAAATGATTAAATAGATTTTCGATTGTGCAACAACCCTAAACCCTACACCCGAAACTAAAAGATAACTATAATTCGATACTATATCCATCCCTGTATTCCCTTTTCACGAATTGATTTGCCTCATCAAAATTGGTCACTTTCATATTGACGGCATCCCACAATAATCTTTTGCGACCAAGATATTTATCATTCCATCCTTTCAGGTTTGGATTCTTCATCATCCAGCTGCGGATAGCAAGATTACCCATTAAAATACTTTCTGTAAAAGGTCCTGCATAAGAGAAAGGAGAACTGGTGCTAGCTTTTCCATAACCGGCAATACATGCATTTACCCATTGCAGGTAATGCCCTTCAGGTACTCTTTTTATTGTTGCTTTTGGCATTGTTTTCTCTTTCATCAGTTTTGTGGGCAACAACCTTGGATTTTCTCCATAACAGTCTACTAAAAGTTTTCCTTTGGTACCAATAAATAAAACACCCCCATCCCAATTTCCAAATGATTCTTCAGGAGACAATTCCTGTGGCCTTTCTGGCATCAATCCTCCGTCATGCCAGGAAACATTAATACTGCCTTTACCATCTGTTCTGGGGTATGTTAAATGAATGATAGAGGAAGGCGGGCAGCTTTCTACAAAATTTCCTTCGGCCCACATATCCTTCCATACATTGCTTACACTGCATTCTGCAGAATCCGGATATAGTATCGGTAATATCCGGTAAATCGGGTCCATGATATGACAGGCCATATCACCCAACGCTCCTGTTCCAAAAGCCCACCAACCGCGCCAGTTGAATGGCAGATAAGCCGGATTGTATTCAATTTGCTTTGCCGGGCCCAGCCAGAGATTCCAATCTAATTCTTTAGGAATATCAAATTTTCCCGTTGGAGTTGGGCCACCTTGCGGCCAAACCGGGCGATTAGTCCACGCTTTTGCTTCTGTAACTGTCCCTATCAGACCGGCATCCACCATTTCCTTTGCTTTGCGAACACCATCACCAGAGCCACCCTGGTTACCCATTTGTGTTACTACTTTATATTTTTTTTCAGCCTGTGTCAGTATTCTTGCTTCGTAAATATCATGGGTCAATGGTTTTTGCGTGTATACATGTTTGCCCAATTGCATAGCAGCTAAAGTGGCTACTGCATGAATATTATCCGGCGTTGAAATACTACATGCATCGATGTTGTTTTTCTCTTTTGCCAACATCTCCCGGAAGTCTTTGTAATAAGTGGCTTTCGGAAATTTTTCCCTCGATTTTACAGCTTGACGATCATCCACATCACATAATGCTACAATATTTACAAAAGGGCTTTTAGCAAATTCGGCCAAATCTCCTGCACCTTTGCCACCCACGCCAATGCCGGCGATGTTTAATTTATCACTTGGCGCTATAAAACCACGGCCTAATACATGACGGGGAATAATAAAGAACCCGGCACTGGCAATCGCTGCATTGCGAACAAAATCTTTTCTTGAAATAGTGCTGCCTTTTTTTACTGGTGTCATTGTTGTAAATTTTCACCAAGTTTACACTAAAATTTTAAGATGACAATCAACTGGGACGATTTTGAAAAAATAGATATGCGGGTAGGGACGGTTTTGGAAGTTAATGACTTCCCAAAAGCCCGGAAACCGGCATTCCTGCTCACCATTGACTTTGGCAGTGATATAGGCATCAAAAAGTCATCAGCACAAATAACCGCACATTATCAAAAAGAGGATTTAATCAACCGGCAGGTAATTGCCGTAATAAATTTCCCCCCTAAACAAATTGCCAATTTCATCAGTGAGTGCCTGGTGCTGGGTGTGTATGATGAAAACAAAGACGTAATTTTATTGGCCCCTGAAAAAATGGTAAAAAACGGGCAAAAAATAGGTTGACCATGACTGGCATCAATACTACATACTATCAATCTCCTGTCGGGTTATTAAAAATTTCCGGTACAGAAAATTATATCAGTGAAGTTTCCTTTCATGATACATCTAAAAAGCCAGAAGGAAATAAAAAGCATATTTCACCCATGCTTATTAATTGTGTGGAACAATTAATACAATATTTCAACGGACAAAGAAGAATTTTTGAATTACCTCTACACCAGGCTGGTACTGCGTTTCAACAGGACGTGTGGAGTATACTCACCCAAATTCCATTTGGTAAAACGATCAGTTACCTGGAACTGGCAAGGAAAACCGGTGATACTAAAGCTACAAGGGCTGTAGCTAATGCTAATGGTAAAAATAATATTGCCATTATTGTTCCCTGCCACCGCGTAATTGGCTCCAATAGAGACCTTGTAGGCTATGCCGGAGGATTATGGAGAAAAAGATGGTTATTGGAATTAGAAGCGAAAGTGGCACACGGGGTGCAAACATTATTTTAGTTTATAGTTTGTGGTTTTTAGTTTGTTGTTGTTTTTACTCAAAAATACTTAAACAGATGGCAACAATTCACAAATTTGAAGATTCGCAGATTTGGCAATTAGCAATTGCTATTTATAAAAAAGTATATGCTTTACATACTAAAACTTCACAGGAGAAAATTTCCAAAACAAATAAAGACTCTTCGATTTGAAGAACTATAAACTACAAACAATCGACTATAAACTTATCCCAATTCTTCTTTTGTAAATGCAAAAGGTAATAAGAAACTGGCAGTTTTAATTATGAACACCTTTCCTTCCTGTCCGCTCAGAATCAGCCGAATGGGCTTTGCAGTTCTGGTTTCATACTCGAGTAATGCCTGGCGGCACATTCCACAAGGAGATATTGGATGGTCGCATTTGACCTGAGCACTTTTATAACTGATAGCAATAGTTGTAACTGGTACCTGCGGATGAAGTGTAGCGATAGTGCCTAATAATACCCTTTCAGCACATATCCCTACGGGGTACGAAGCATTTTCCTGGTTGGTTCCGGATACTTCTTCACCGTTTTCCAATAAAGCTACAGCACCGACATGAAAATGGGAATAAGGAGCATAAGCCATTTCAGTTACCTTCCTTGCTTTTTTCAATAATAAAGCATCCTCCTCATTTAGTTCGCTACTATCGTCGAACACTTCATACTGAAATTCAAATTTGCTTTCCTTCATGCTTTAAGTTAATAAAATACTTTGAGGACACCAAACACTTAGCCGTAGAAGCTTTAAGACAACTTATTTTACTATACTGAAAAATCTTTTCCATCTTGGACCTTCATTCCAGCTAAACCAAATCATCCAGGCTTTACCAACTATTCTGTCTTCAGGAACAAATCCCCAGAATCTTGAATCCTGTGACTGGTGGCGGTTATCCCCCATCATCCAGTAATAATCCATTTTAAAAGTATAGTCAGCAACTTCTTTCCCATTGAGGTAAAATTTTCCATCCCGCATTTGAAAGTCATTCTTTTCATATACCCGTATAGGTCGTTCATAAATGGAATAATTTTCAGCTGTCAGTACTAATTTGGCTCCCTTTTTTGGAATCCAGATTTTTCCATAGTTATCTGTACTCCATTTATTTTGCCAAACATAGTTTTCAAAATAAGGATTATAAACAGCGGTACTAGTATCCAGCACAGGGGTCAGCGTTTTCACCAACCCTGATTTTCTCAATTTATCTGCTGACTTTGCAGTTAATATCATCCTGTATTTATTCCCCCCTATCGCTACACTTTCCTGTGGATTAAAAATATCCACATCGTATTCGCTTTTCATGATATCTCCATCCAGAGAGCGGCTGGTCTCTAATTCATAATCAATTTGTGAATAAGGAGGGAGTTCACTCTGTTTGCCATTCAGGTATACTTCACTATTGATGATTTGTAAAGTATCGCCGGCAACAGCTACACAACGCTTGATATAATTATCTGATTTATCTGCCGGATGAATTGCTAATGGATAACTATCAGGATCTTCCAAAACTATTTTCCTGCCTTTTTCCATATCTCCATTACCAAGCTCCCGGCATAATTGGTAATAAGGATGCTTGGACTGATAATCTTCTTTATTAATTACCGTATCTCCTTCCGGGAAATTAAATACGACGACATCTCCTCTTTTTGGTGAAGTGGCAAACCATCTTGTGTAAGGAATTTTTAGCATGGTTGTATAAGACTTCCTGCTACTTCCCGGCAAATAATTATGTACAAAAGGAACAGACAGCGGTGTATTGGGAATACGGGGCCCATAGCTAAGCTTACTCACAAATAAAAAATCTCTGACCAGCAATGTTTTCTCCATCGATGGTGAAGGGATGGTATATGCTTCAAAAACAAAGGTGCGGATCAATGTGGCAGCAACTATTGCAAAGATGGCTGCATCAATCCACTCTCTCCATGCCTTTTTCTTATGCTTTTTTACTACCGCAGGTCCAATAAATTTAGGATCAACTTTATAAGCCAGGTAGGGAAAATAAACTGGTCCAGCCAGTGATGCTGCCGTATGCTGACCAAGCCCAAACTGGCCAAACACTTTTGCAAACTCTATAAAAATACCGGGACTGATAAACCACCCAACAACTGGTATCAATTGCCAGAAAACCCAATGTTTGGGTCTTTGGGTCAATTCCTGCATGATCCAGGTATTATAAAAAGGGACATACGCTTTCCAGGCCGGTACTCCAGCTTTTACAAAGAGTTTGGCAAAACCAACGGATGGAAGAAAAACAATCAGAATACTGATAAGATAAACAAGAAAAAGATGATTTAATGGCATTGACCTTATTTTATTCCCGATAGCTATCGGGATGACAAAAGTATCATAATTATTTGCCTATCAAAATTTTAATATTCAAATTTTTGCTAAAGTCTTGTCATATTTTACACGGAATAAACTCTACTTTAGCTTTTCAAACATATGAATCACTTCACTATCCGCGATATTGAAAATCTTTGCGGCATTAAAGCCCACACTCTTCGGATATGGGAGCAACGTTACAGGCTGGTTGCACCCAAAAGAAAAGATAGCCAGCATCGTTTTTATGATAATGATGATTTAAAGGAATTTCTGCGGATTTCATTTCTGTATCATAATGGTTTCAAAATATCAAAGATTGCTGCACTTGGTACGGAAGAAATACAAAGAATCGTCGAAAATTTTAGTGCCAAAGAAGAAAATCATGCATCATTTGTTCACCAGCTGATAGAGGCAGGGATGGATTTTGATAAAGAAAAATTCGAGAAGATTATTAATTACCTGGTTTTGAAAATAGGTTTTGAAAAATGTATCATTGAAGTTTTATATCCTTTTCTCCATCGGATTGGTTTTTTATGGGTAACCAATCATATCATTCCGGCACAGGAGCACTTTACGAGTAATATAATCAGAGAAAAGATAATTATTGCTACAGCAGTTCTCCAACCTGAACCTGCAAATGAAACAATGATCATTGTTTTTGCGCCTTTTGGTGAACAACATGAGATTCCATTATTAACGGCCAATTATTTTTTCAGGAAAAATAATATTCGTACTGTATATTTTGGTATAAATGTAAAAGCTGAATCTTTAGTAGAGTACCTGAATGTGAAACCAGCTACTCATTTATATGCCCACCTTACGACAAGCCTTTCTAATGAAAGACTGATGGATTATTTGCTTTTATTGAACAATCTTTTTCCGGAAATGAAAATAATAGTATCAGGGCCCGGTAGCAAAGTCATTGAAAAAAATATGGAGAACCTTCTTACACTTGCATCGCTGGATGATATGATTGACTTTGCAAAAGCTACGTCATCGGCTACTTTGGTATAACATAACTCCTGATATCTTCAGCTGTAATTGATTTACCTGACAAAATAACCAGTCGTTCAACTACATTTCTTAATTCACGGATATTACCGGTCCAGTTGTATTGTTGTAATAGTTTGATGGCATCTTCATCAATTATTTTTTCGGCCATACCATAATCAGCACAAATATCACCCAGGAACTGGTCAACCAGTAAGGGAATATCATCTCTTCTTTCATTTAAAGATGGGACATGGATAAGTATTACACTCAACCGGTGATAAAGATCAAGTCTGAAATTTTTTGCATCTACTTCTTTCAGCAGGTTTTTATTAGTTGCAGCAATTACTCTTACATCTACAGCTATATCCTTGTCAGCACCCACCCTTGTTATTTTCCCTTCCTGCAAAGCCCTTAGCACTTTTGCCTGCGCATTGGCACTCATATCTCCTATTTCGTCAAGAAAAAGGGTGCCACCACTGGCAGATTCAAATTTTCCAATTCGTTGCTTAATAGCTGAAGTAAAGGAGCCTTTCTCATGTCCAAATAATTCACTTTCTATCAACTCCGTTGGAATGGCCGCACAATTCACCTCCACAATTGGCCCTGATGACCGGTTACTTTTTTCATGTACCCATCGGGCCACCAGCTCTTTACCAACTCCATTATCACCGGTAATTAATATCCTGGCATCTGTTGGTGCTACTTTTTCAATCGTTTCTTTTATTTTTTTAATAGGAATTGAATTACCGATCATTTCCTGCACTTTGCTAACCCGTCTTTTAAGCACTTTGGTTTCAGTTACCAGGCTACTTTTATCCATGGCGTTCCTGATCGTAATAAGCAGGCGGTTCAGATCTGGTGGTTTGGAGATATAATCGTAAGCTCCTTTTTTAACAGCATCTACGGCTGTTTCAATATTACCGTGGCCTGAAATCATAATAACTGGTACGTCAGCATTGATTTCTCCGGCTTTCTGAAGGAATTCAATGCCATCCATCTTGGGCATTTTAATATCGCACAATACAAGGTCAAAGGTTTTTTCTTTGAACTTTTTAAGGCCTTCTTCCCCATCTGCCGCCTCCTCTATTTTATATCCTTCAAATGACAATATCTCCGTAAGTGTTTTTCGGATTGCTTTCTCATCATCTATTATTAGAATATCAGGCATTAAGAATTGTTTAGGTGTAAAAATAAATGAAAACTACGGGTTGCGAGTTTCGGGTTTAGGGTTTTGGGTTAAACTGTTGAGATTAGAAATTTCTAAAAGGAATAGGATGCAAAAAAGAGTTAGAAAAGACTCTTTAAAGTTGAAGACTCTATAGCCCCTTTATGGGTTGGGGTGTTCCACCTTCGCTAAAGCTACGGCGGACTAGAAAAAATAGAAGCCGGGTAGAAACCCAGCCTCGTTATAAAATCCAATATCCTATGAAAAACCATTGCGAAGATGCAAATAAATAATCACAATTTTGCATGGTTTTCAAAATATTTTTTATAATATTTTATTCCGTTATAAAAAAAGGCCTGCAAAATGCAAGGCTAATAATTTAATTTGCCTTTTATTTTTTCTGATACATCACTTCTTTTACCAGTCTAACTGTTCTAGGCACATCAGGTAATGCAGCTGCTACCAGGTTTGGTGCATAATGCAAAGGAGCGTCTGCAGCGGTTATGCGTCGTATTGGAGCATCCAGGTAATCAAACCCTTCTTTTTGTATACAATAGGTTATTTCGGAAGAAATAGAAGCAAATGGCCACTGTTCCTCCACAATTACCAGGCGATTTGTCTTTTTCACGCTTTCTAAAATTGTCATCCAATCAAGCGGGCGAATAGTCCTAAGATCAATAACCTCGGCACTTATATTTTCTTTTTCCAGTTCAGCGGCGGCAGCTAATGCCACTTTCATCATTTTATTATATGAAACAATAGTCACATCACGGCCAGCTCTTTTAATATCTGCTTTTCCTAGCTCGATATAATACTCTTCTTCCGGAATTTCACTTTTATCACCATACATCTGCTCGCTTTCCATGAACATTACCGGGTCTTCCTCAAAACGAATTGCTTGTTTTAATAACCCCTTCGCATCATAACCGGTGCTGGGTGAAATCACTTTAATACCAGGGATATTGGCATACAAAGCTTCAAAAGCTGTTGAATGCTGGGCTCCCAATTGACCGGCAGATCCATTTCCACCCCGAAATACAATTGGACAAGAAATTTGTCCGCCGCTCATTGCCAGCATCTTAGAAGCTGTATTAAGAATTTGATCTAACGCTAATACAGCAAAATTCCAGGTCATAAATTCAACAATTGGGCGGAGACCGTTTTGTGCTGACCCCACTCCTACAGCTGTAAAGCCCAGTTCAGAAATTGGTGTATCAATAACCCTTTTTGGGCCAAATTCTGCTAACATACCCTGGCTTACTTTATAAGCACCATTATATTCTGCTACTTCCTCACCCATCAGGTAAACTCTTTCATCACGTCTCATTTCTTCACTCATCGCTTCCCGAAGGGCATCACGAAATGCAATAGATCTTGCCATTATATCAATAAATTTAAAGTGCGGCAAATTTAAGCGACAAGCCCGATAATACCTAAAATAGCAAAGAGCTTTATCAGAAGCTCTGTGCAACTATTCTTTTGCAAATAAGCAGTACTAATTGCATTCTTTGATAAGCCTGTCCATTCTGGCTTTTGCAGCACTACTCTGGTCCAGGTTTAAATCATTAAGAGATTGATATATAGTAATAAATTTCTGTAGCATACAATCACAGTACTGATTTGCACGGGCAGCACTCACATTTTTTGATGCTTCTCCTTCACATTCATCCATAAAATTTTTTTTATCACTTGCTACCCAGCTTTGCTTTTGATTTTTATCACCCCATCCTTTTTTGTCATCAGCAGATGCTTTTCTTTCGCTATTCGTATTATTGCTGAGGTAATCATCCTTTGCTCTGGTTTGCGCCTTATTTTTATTGTCATTTGAATCATTTTTACAGGCAGTGAGAAAACCAGTAACTAACAGTAATATCATTACTTTTTTCATATAGATTCAGGCTTTTTTAGTAGTAAAAAAATATTTTTAGATAAACTCATTCTCTCCATTAGTGTAGCAAAAATAGTTACTTATTTAAACTTAATTAAAACCAGGCAATCATTTTCTTTGAAAAAAATAAGAGGCTGTCACAAAAGGGTTGTCAGCCTGTCCCGAAAATTATCGGGACAATATGACAATCAAATTGAGTTTTGACAGCCTCTACTTTACTTATTTTTTAGTTGAATTTTTTCTCCCGTTTCTTTTACCCGGAAAAAATTACCATCCTCTATCAATAAGGCTTCTGTATGACCCTTAGCATGATGAACATCTGTATTGAATAATTTGCCATTAAATAAAACACTGATAGTGTCAGCAATAACTGAATGTCCAGTAGCGATATGTTTTACTTTGTAAGCAGAGAGTGTACTATCAATCTGACTCATGCTTGATTTAACAACACCCTGATAATAACCCCTGTACCAAAATGGCCCTGCATCACTATATAAAATTTCTGCTTCCGGCGTTTTATATTGATAAGTACTATCAGCATAATAAGGCCTGACCAGCTTACTAACTTTTGATATTGAAAGATCTATCTTATTAACGGTTGATGATATTCCACCATGACAAAATAATACATCCCCAACTTTTTCAAGTACATTTTTGGTTCTAAGCCATCTGCCCAGCTCCGTATTTTCGCCATAAAGGGCTGTAAAATTTTCCTGTAACAGTAAAGCGTGCTCTGCATATTTTGCATGCAGATAACGGAGGTCTCCGCTCATATTCATTATTTCATGATTACCGAGCACATAGTGAACATAACCACCGGCTGCTTTTGCCTTTTCTTCTAAAGAATAAATAAGCCAGAGTACTTCTGTTTGTTGAGTTCCCCGATCAACAAAATCGCCCGTCAAAACGAGGTGCCCGGTACCAAATGTCCAGTTAAAGTTTGCATCAATCACTTTATTGCCCTGCAATAACTTGCGGAAAGCACCAAAATTTCCTTCAATATCTGATACTACGAATTGCCTGGTTACTTTGGAATATTCCGTTTTTTCATTCTCCAGCTCCTTCTTCAATTTTACTGTAAAAGTTTTGCCCTCTTCATCTGTCAGAATGTTAAGTGAAAGATTGCCCTTTTCAGACAGGGGCATACTATCTGTCTTTATTTGTTTATTGCCATGATCATTCAAAATGTATTTTACAAATACCTGGGTTGCGCTATAAGATACATAAGGTCCGTCAAGCTGATTGACATGAGAGGCTTCATCTGGTTTTTCTGAACCTGAAAATTTATCATCCAGCATCAAAAAAGCTGTCAATAAAGGAAGAAAAGCAAAAACAAGTTTATTCATGATAGTCAGAATGTTTATATTTCATATAGACAACAACCAGACCAAATCCGGTTGCATTCAGGCTAAAGATATTTGAAATTGGGAATATTATAAAACGAGTTTTCCGGTCTTTTTTTCTTACCAGAGCAACTGTTAGCAAAAAACTAAAATTTAAAATTCCAGGTCACTGCTGGTAATATAGGAAAAAGTGACACTTGCCTTGCTTCCACTTTAACATCTCCGGAGGCAGGGCTGCCACTTTGGTCAAAATAAAGAAAATATGGATTGAGGCGGCTATACACATTATAAATGCTAAATACCCAATAACCGGTTACTTTACGTTTCTTTTTTGGAACCGGGGTATAAGTAGCTGAGAAATCCAACCGATGATAGGCATTCATCCTGTACTGATTCAGCTTACTATATTCCTGCGTAAGCACACCATTAATAATGTAAAATCTTTCAGGTAGTGTAAGTGCATTACCAGTTCCATATACAAAAACAGCCCCAAGTTTCCATTTCTTATTGGCTTCATAATTGCCGACAATGGATAGATCATGGCGGCGGTCAAACCTGGTTGGATATTTTTCGCCCCCATTTAATGCCTCAAACTTTCTCCAGGTCCATGATAAAGTATAGCCAATCCATCCGGTTAAACGTCCTTTTACTTTGTTGATCAGAAACTCCGAGCCATAACTCCAGCCTTTGCCAAATACAAATTCATTCTCAGGGTCATTAAGCCCCGGGGTATAACCTTCTTTGTATTCCACCTGATTTTGCATGTCTTTATAATACAATTCTACGGATGTCTCATATTTGTTATCTGCAAAATTTTTAAATATCCCTGCCGAATAAAGCCAGCTTATCTGTGGCTTTACAATATAGGTACTAGGCACCCATAAATCAGTAGGAAGTGTGCTGCCTGAATTACTCACAAGATGAATATACTGGTAGTTCCTGGTGATTGCAGCTTTCACGGATGTTTCATCATCAATAGCATAACGAATTGTCATTCGTGGTTCTAAACCTCCATATGTTTTTACTGGTTTAAAACCAGCATAAACTGTACTGTCAAGCTTGTTGCCATCTGCATCTCTAACATATTTAGTATATGGCCCTATTTGTGTAAAGCTGCTCCAGCGAAGACCATAGTTTATTTTCCATTTCTCTCCTATTTCCCAATCATCCTGCAGGTAAATGGCCGTTTCAGCAGCAAATTTATTTCCCTCATTGTTGGGTTTAAATACAATAGAATCCTGCCGGCCTGTGACAATATTGGGAGTAAACTTATGATAAGTAAGCAGGCCTCCGAATTTTATCTTATGATTAGGGAGTGGATAATAATCAAAATCAGTTTTGATTGTTCCATCCTTTATACCAGAATAAAGGCCGATCTCAAAATTTTCCTGCTTTGCATTAAAGGAGAATTTATAATCATTATACATGAGCGTGGTGTTGGAAAATAACCTTCGGTTAAAAACGTGGTTCCAACGTAAAGTAGCGGTTGAATTGCCCCAGGGAATATTAGTGTTAAAATTGCGTTTAGCATTATTAAAATCAAAAACATCTCTTCCAAAATAACCACTGAGGTATAAGCGGTCTTTTTCAGAAAACTTATAATTAATCTTTGCATTCAAATCATAAAAAAAATAACCGGAGCCATAAAAACTACTGCTTTTTTTAATAAATGGTTTGGCCAATGCATCGACATATGTTCTGCGGGCAGAAATAATAAAGGATGCTTTATCTTTTTTCAACGGCCCCTGAATGGAAAAACGGGAAGCAATAAGCCCTATACCTCCATCCATTTGTAATTTGTTGATATTACCATCTTTCATGGTCACATCAACCACCGAAGAAAGCCTTCCGCCATATTGGGCCGGCATCCCACCTTTTATCAGCGATACATTTTTTATAGCATCCGAATTAAAAATTGAAAAAAAACCAAAAAGGTGCCCCGTATTATAAACAACTGCATCATCAAGAAGAATCAGGTTTTGATCGGGTCCGCCACCCCGAACATAGAAACCAGCATTTCCTTCCCCTGCATTTCGAACACCAGGTAATAACTGAATGACTTTTAGTAAATCAACTTCACCCAAAAAAGCGGGAATGTTCCTGATCTGGTTGATAGAGAGATCAATCTTTCCCATTTGGGCATTTTTGACATTGCCATCCCTGCGTTTACTATAAACTACTACATCCGAGAGTGCAGATGATCTGGAAACAATATCAAAATTGAGTGATAGATTTGTTATAAGGTTGATTAAAACCGTTTTTCCAAGATAAGAAACATGCGTAATATTCAAGGTATAATTTCCTTCATCCAGGGTAATAGAATAAAAACCATATTGGTTGCTTGCCACACCCATTGATTGGCCATTGATAGAAATAGTAGCCCCAATTATTGATTCGCCGGTGAGGCTGTCTTTTACATAGCCATTCAACGTAAAATGTTTAGTGGATGGCTGGTTTTGGGCAAATACAGGATTTATCAACCACAAAATAAGTACGGTACCGATGAATTCTCGCATAAATCTAATTACAAATTGGCTATCATTTTGTTTGATAGTTCAAATTATCATCAAAGATAGCCCCTGTAAAAACGTCAAATTCAATTTTAGTGATTTCAACAAAAATTTAATGCCGGAATATGGCTAAATTTGCGCCTCATTTATAAATTTATGCTGGCAGGATTTCAAAACGTAACATTCGAATTTGGGGCAAGAGCAATTGTGGAAGAAGCAACCTGGCATATTCAACCGGGCGAAAGAATTGGCCTGATTGGCTATAATGGAACTGGAAAATCAACGCTCCTTAAACTTCTCGTTGGTGAATACCAGCCTTCTGCCGGTTCAGTAGAAAGAAGCCGTACTACATCTATCGGTTACCTGCACCAGGATCTCCTGAGTTTTGATACCAATGATTCTATATTGCAGGTAGCCCTCGGTGCTTTTGAAAAAGTATTGCAATTAGAAAAAGAAATTGAAGAGCTGGGAATTGAATTAGAAAAAACCGGAGACGAGAAAACATTGCATGATTACAGCGATAAGCTACATGAATTAGAAACGCTTGGTGGGTATAGTATTCATCACCGGACGGAAGAAGTGTTACAGGGATTGGGATTTCCAAATGAAGACCTTAAACGACCTTATAAAGAATTCAGCGGTGGATGGAGAATGAGAGTTCTGCTGGCAAAAATGATCTTACAGCAACCTGATCTATTGTTATTAGATGAACCTACCAACCACCTTGACCTTCCTTCTATTGAATGGTTGGAGAAATATTTATTGCATTATCAGGGCTCGGTAGTAATAGTTAGTCATGATAAATATTTTCTGAACCGGATGGTGACGAAGATTGTTGAAGTGTATCAGCAACAATTGCATATTTACAATGGCAACTACGATTATTTTGAAAAAGAAAAAGCTATCCGTATAGAAATGCAGCAAAAGGCCTACGAAAATCAACAGGATTATATTCGTCAGAATGAACGTCTGGTGGAGCGATTCAGAGCCAAAGCAAGCAAGGCTGCGATGGCGCAGAGTATTATGAAAAAATTAGATAAGCTGGAACGAATTGAGGATTCAGAAATCGAACGTCCAAATATCCGCATCAACTTTAAAGTAGATAAAACCCCGGGAAAGGTATTGGTAGAATTAAAAAATGTTTCCAAAGCTTTTGGTGAAAACGTAATTATTGAAAACTCAACGATTGAAATAGACCGCGATGATAAAATAGCCTTAATTGGTGCCAATGGAAAAGGCAAATCAACCCTGCTGCGAATTCTTGCAGGTGTAGAAAATTTTAGCCAGGGTGAAAGAAAATGGGGCCACAATGTAGAAGAAAGTTTTTATGCCCAGCACCAGTTAGAAGCATTGAATGTCAATAACACCATTCTGGATGAAATGAAGGAATGTGGCAGCCAGATGAATGACCTGGAATTACGGGGTTTGCTTGGATGTTTTCTTTTTAGCGGAGATGATGCAGATAAGAAGATTAAAATATTAAGTGGTGGAGAAAAAGCCAGGGTGGCGTTGGCGAAAGTGATAGTGAGCAAAGCCAATTTCCTGATGCTGGATGAGCCCACAAATCACCTGGATATGCATAGTTGCGATCTGCTGATTGATGCGTTGAGTAAATACCAGGGCAGTATGATACTTGTTAGCCACGACCGTTATTTTGTATCCAAGACCGCCAATAAAATATGGGAGATAGTTGACCATGAGATAAAGGAATTTAAAGGTGGTTATGAAGAATGGGTGGCCTGGAAAGAACGAATGGCGAAACAGGAAGCAGAGTTGAAGAAGGTACAAGGTGCAAGAGAGAAGGAACAAGGGACAAGGAACAAGGAGCAAGGCACAAGAAACAAGGTACAGGAAGAAACCAAAAAGGCTGCACCCGTAATTCAAAAACCAGTCAATACTGCCATAGACAAAGACAACAAAAAGGAATTGCAAAAAGTGCAAAAACAGTTTCAGCAATTAGAAGAAAGAATCGCAGCTCAAAACAAACTCAAAACAGCATTAGAAGCTTCACTTTCCGATCCTGCTACTTATTCAGAAAAAATAAAATTCCAGGAAGCCGAAGCAGCCTATAAAAAAGCAGGAACTGATTTAGCACAACTAAACGCTGAATACGAAAAAGTGTTTGAAAAAATTATGGAGCTGGAAACTAAATAAACCTTTCAACAGGCTTAAAGAGACATTTGTGAAAAAAAAGACTTCTGAATAAAATTCTTATTTTTACCTACTTAAAACAAAACAACAATGAAAAAATTATCCCGTTTAATGCTCCTGATGGGAGCTTTTGCACTGGCAATTAGTTTTAATGCCTGCAAAAAGAAAGTAAAAGATGCCGATATTAAAGCGGCAATTGAAACTGCACTGAAAGCTGATCCTATGTCTGCAGGAACTATGGTGTCTGTAGAAAAAGGAGTAGCCACTATTACTGGTGAATGTAAAGACGATCTTTGTAAAACACATTGTGCAGAAATGGTAGCAAAAATTAAAGGTGTAAAATCAGTAGTAAACAATTGTACCGTAGCAGCTGCATTTGTCCCCCCAGTGATTTCTGCTGACGATCCTCTTACAACAGCCGTTACTGATGCTTTAACTGCTTTTCCCGGTGTAAGCGCTACTGTAAAAGATGGTATTATTTCGTTAACTGGTCAGATCGCAAAAGCTGATCGTCAAAAACTAATGATGGTTCTTCAGGCATTAAAGCCCAAGAAAGTTGACCCATCTGCATTAACTAACAAATAATTAAACGGAGGAACTTTATATGTCTTTAGCAATAACAGATAAATACAAAGAATTAACCGACGCAGCAATAGCGGCTGGTGTTACGAATCTTCAGGTAAGAGAACAAGATAATGTTCTTTATGTGGATGCAGATGCATCAGGTGCTGTGAAGCAGCAATTATGGGATATCTATGGCAAATTAGACCCTGATTATGTATCAGGCGATATGGTGTTGAATATAAATAGTGTTGCCGGTGTAATTGAAGGTGCAAAGTTGAAAGTTACTACCAACCGCACTAATCTTAATATACGTAAAGGCCCGGGAAGAGAACATGAAATTGTAGGAAAAGCCGCCCGTCATGAAATAGTTACATTGGTCAACAAAGAAAACGACCAATGGTGGATTATTAAAACTGATGATGGTCAACAAGGATATTGTTTTACTCAATACCTGACTCCGGTAGAATAATAAATAAGAATAGAATTTCACAAAAGGATACAGCATTTTTGCTGTATCCTTTTGTGTGTTATACCAGATCTGTAAATAAAACTTATCGGTTTTATTCATTATAAAAAATAATTTTATACCAAAATTCTTAATTTCTCATTGTTATTTAGAAATTGTAACTTTTCTTTTCTAAAATAACTGTTATGAAATCACGCCTGCTATTATTGACTGCACTGGCTTTTGTTACAGCTTTACTTGCATTCAGGATTAATGAAAGAACTAACGCAACCAAAATCAAAGCTGCTGCGACTGAGTCTACAAAAAAAAATATCATTCGTTGCAATCCTGATTGGAATGAATTAAAGGAATGGCTGGAAGAATCAGATATTCCTCCCATTCCCGGGGCAGGTATTTACAAATGGAAAATAAGTACCAAAAATGATAGCGCCCAGTTTTATTTTAACCAGGGTATAAATATGTATTATGGCTTTCATATAATTGAAGCTATGGCATCATTTAAAAAGTCCTCAAAATTTGATCCGGAATGTTCCATGTTATACTGGGCACAGGCATTAAGTTATGGACCAAACATTAATGATTTTGGGTACCGTGCATCTCCCGAAGCACTGGCCGCCGTGAGTAAATCTATTGAATTTGAAGAAAAAGCTTCTTTATTTGAAAAGGCCCTGATTGATGCAATGGCTATACGCTACACATCAGATTCTGCAGATGCAACAAGGGCACAACTAAATCAGGATTATACAGATTTGATGCAGAATGTTTATAAAAATTTTCCTGCTATACCAGATGCCAAAGCACTTTATGCCGACGCTATGATGCTCCAACATCCCTGGGATTTGTGGAATATCAATGGCACCCCAAAATCATGGACCCCACGTATTAGAGAAGTATTGGAAAAACTATTGGTTCAATCTCCTCTTCATCCTGGTGCAAATCATTACTACATACATGTGATGGAGCCTTCTCCTTTTCCGGAAAAAGCTTTACCCAGTGCTGCAAGGATTGGTAAAACTAATCCTGCACTTGCGCACCTGGTACACATGCCTTCTCATATTTATCTCCGTACCGGAAATTACCAGCTAGGGGTACAGGTAAATACCAAAGCATTGAACAGTTATAACATACTGGCAGGTCTTTATGCTCCTGTAAGTAGTAATGATTTTTTATATGTTATCCATAACCTGCATATGAAGGCCAATAATGCGATGCTGGCTGGACAATATAAAAACTCCCTTGATGCCGCCAATGAAGTGAGTAAAAGTATCAACAAAGATTATTTGTTAATTCCGCCGCCTATGGGCAATTATGTCCAATATATTTACAATACCAATATCCTGGTTTTTGTCCGATTTGGAAATTGGAATGAACTGATTAAAATAACTGCACCAGACAAAGCACAGATCTTTGGAAACATTATGTATCATTTCGGAAGAGGCATGGCACTCGCCGGTCAATCGAAATTCCCGGAAGCAGTTCAGGAACTAAATGATCTGACAAACTTCATGAAAGATGCCAGTCTCAATATTCCGTTTGTTCCTTTCTCTCCTGCCATTGATGCAGCAAAAGTGTCAAAAAATATTCTTGTTGGTACAATTACACTGAAACAAGGAAAGTTTAACGAAGCAATTGACGCATTTAAAGAGGCTGTATTAATCGAAGAAAATATGGTTTATAATGAACCAAGGGACTGGTTACTGAATCCTAAACACTATTTGGGTAATGCGTATATTAAAGCAGGCCGTTTTGATGAAGCTATAAAAATATTTCAAAAAGATCTGTTGAATAATAAAGAGAATGGCTTGGCTTTATTTGGCATCTGGCAGTCATTAACTGCACAAAAGAAAACAATTGAAGCTGGAAAAATGCAGGTTCGATTCAGAAAAGCATTTGCAAAATCCGATATCAAATTATCAGGGCCGGTTTTCTGATCAAACCGAAAGTGCTTTTATAAAATCGCTTACCAGGTAACTGATCAGTTTACCACTGGTGGCATCTGTTCTGCCATCATTCAATCTCGTAGCTCCTTCGCAGATATGCAGGTAAGCAGGTTTACATCCGGTAGCAGCATAGGAAACATATTGCCGGGCATGTATGGGATTAATTCCAACCGGAGTCATGGCGCTGCTTAAAGTATTCTGAATGGCATCCAGATCAATATCTATACCGGTTATCGAATCTTCTGTAAAATCGGTAGCGTGTGATACGGCCTGCATAAAAGTTCTTTTTTCATGTACAAAAATGTCTTCGAATGTAATGCAATCAATAAAAGGATTGTTGACCATATCTATCCAGACATTTTGCGGCAGATAATTTTCATGTAATCCAACTACACAATATTTCTGCAGGTAGCCATCTTCTTCAGCATAGCGGAATGCGTTACCACTATGCCTTCCTTCCATGGGGCGATAATCTGCATGTGCATCTAAATTAATACAGTTGATTTGTGCTAACGGAATTACCCCCGCTTTATGCCAACCTTTTGCCGCACCTTTTATCAGTGGATATGAATTGTTATGACCTCCACCAATTACAATCGGAATTTTTTTGGCCATGGTGATCATGTTTACCAGGTGCTCTACCTCATCATCAATCGCATTCACTGCATGTCGGTAAGCTTCTATTTTTTCATCCTCTCCATTTGCAGTAGTATCAATAAGGTATTGCATATCGCCAAAATCGAAATGACCGATCAGCAATAATTCTCCCCCATCAAAAAAATCATTACTCTGTATATTAAGTAAACTTTGTAAAAAAGGAATCCAGAGTGTATCGGCACCACCAATTCCATAATTACCCTTTGCACCAAGATCTTCGGGAATACCAAACAAAACATACTTAGCAGTAGTTTCTTTAAGTGTTTGTTCAATATCGCCACTTTCATTCAGCATTCGTAATTGTTCACCTAACTTGGTTTCAAAACGTCGCAATTTTGTAAGCGAAAGTACATCCTGCTTTGTATACACTTTCAGGTGTCGAATGGCCGACAATTTTGATTCGCTGGCAAGGTTCTTAGCTGCTATATTTTCCATCAATCGCTTTTTTTAAATTTAATTGCTAAAATACAAGTTAACCGCAGAGGCGCAAAGAGGAATACAATTTCAATTTTTATTGTCAAAAACACTACGCCAGACTCTGCTTTATATTTTCTTTACGGTTACTTAATGTTATTCTCTGCGCCTCCCCCGTCGCTGCTGTTATATTTTCCCGCTACACTCCAATCTTCTCATTCACCACCTTCAAAATTGCTGATTCTAAAGCTATGGCATTGTTCTCAATTTCCCGGCCCTTGTTCAATACATCGGTAACAAAATTTTTGTCGTCGTAACCACTTGCATTAATTCGCACATTCATAAAGGCGCCCATTACAGCAGTTCTGGCACATAAGGCCCCTACTCCGGCATCCGATACTGAATTTGGATTCCCAATTTCTGCCATTGCTTTTATTATTTCCATGCTTTCATAAGAAATTTGCATTACCTGAAAGGGAATTTCAATGGCAAATTTTGTAGCATCCTGTATGGCTTTGCTACGGTCTGCTTTTTCTTCATCGGTTGATTTGGGTAACCCAAATGCCGTCATAATCCGGTTAAACGCTTTGGTATCGGCATCAACTAATTTTATCAACCGATTTTTATACTGCTCCCCTTTTTCGGCCCAATTGCTGAATTCTTCCCAACGGTTATCCCACCCTTTTTTGTGAGAAGAAAGATTGGCTACCATTGTAGCCAATGAAATACCTAAAGCACCAACATAGGCTGCAATAGAACCGCCACCGGGTGCCGGGCTTTCACTAGCTGTTTCATCAGCAAAATCAGCAAGTGTCCTATTTACCAATCTTCTGTCTGCTTTGTTTTGCAATAAATAATCAATGATCCTTTCTTCCGGCCTGAATGGACTAAGTTCTTCCAATCCCATTGATTTTACAGCAATCTTTATCAGTTCTTTTTCAGAAACGCCCGTTGAACGCTGTTGTTTTTTCAAAAAATATTTTCCGGCTTCTGTTAAAGATTGGAGAGGAACTAATCCTACTAATTCACTCCCGGTAACCCTTACACCCCGGGCTTCAGCCTTTTTGCATACTTCATCAAAAGCAATATGAACAGGAGTAATAGCAATATTAGTGAGGTTAATGGAAATTTGAGCTATACCATATTCTTCAATGTACCAACCAATCGCTTTTACCGATTTTAAGCTTCCTGGTACATTAATTTTTACTCCTTCTGAGCCAGCCGAAGGATCCTCCACATTTCTTCCTGCTTCTCTTACATCAAAGGCAATGGCATTTGCTCTTCTTGTAGATGTAGTATTCAGATTAACATTATAGGCTACCAAAAAATCTCTTGCTCCGATTACAGTACCACCTCTTTTCACATCAAAAACTGCTGGGCCAAAATCAGGCTTCCATTCCGGTTGTTTTATTTTTTCAAAAAAGCCTTCGTATTCGCCTGCCCTTATTACCGATAAATTGCTTCGATTTTTATTTGGTTGTGCTGCTTCGTACAAATAGACAGGAATTTGCAACTCCTTACCGACTCTTTCTGCCAGCCGTTGGGCAAACTTCGCAGTTTCTTCCATCGTTACATTAGCGATTGGAATCAGCGGGCAAACATCAGTAGCTCCCATTCGGGGATGTGCACCTGAATGCCTGCTCATATCAATCAATTCACCGGCTTTTTTAATAGCCTGGAATGCAGCTTCAATAACGGCTTCCGGATTGCCTACCATAGTGACTACAGTCCGGTTGGTTGCTTTTCCCGGATCAACATTCAACAATCTAACCCCTTCCACTATTTCAATCTGTTCAGTAATTTGTTTAATGATATTCAAATCATTTCCTTCACTGAAGTTGGGAACACATTCTATGATTGATTCCATGATTGATTAATTTGGAGGAAGGCAAAATAAGAATAATTAATGAGAGAAGAATATCAATATTCCTTTACTGAACTAATTTTTTTACAATAATCATCATCGCATTTGTTTAACAAATAATTCTGCTATTAAAAAAAAGGCGTACAATTTATCTTTAAATTTAAACTTATTACAAATTTTTCCTTCTCAATGCATCATTTTCACCATCTTTCCACTGAATTTCAAAATAAAATATGCGGTTATCAAAAACTACGAAAATTCTACTTTGGGGTGCTAATATCTGGTTTTTTGGAGAAGGCTTGCTGGGTCCGCTTTTAGCAATTTTTACGGAGAAAATTGGCGGAGATATATTGGATATAACCTGGGCCTGGGCTATTTTTTTAATAGCTACAGGCGTATGTTATATAATAACCGGACGCCTGATAAATGGCAAGCCGATGCGAACAAAAGTAATTTTGATGATCATCGGATATGGACTAAATGCCCTATTTACCTTTTGTTATTTGTTTGTCTCTAACCCCGAACAACTTTTTATTGTACAGGCCTGTCTGGGCATTTCAGAGGCTATCGGATCCCCTACCTGGGATTCATTATATGCGAAAAGTTTAAACGAATCAAATGATGGTTATGCCTGGGGATTAGCCGGAGGTCAGTCACAAATTGTAACTGGCTTTGCCATCATAATCGGTGGGTTTAGTGTATATTATTTATCCTATGAGTTTCTTTTTGTACTAATGGGAACCATCCAGGTATTAGCAACTATTATTCAGGCAAAGATTCTATTGATAAAAAATTTATAGAGCTACAAAACAATGCACGCATACTTTTAGATGCAGTATTATTTTTCTGATCTTTTGACAAAAAAATAATACCGGCGTTACGTTTTTGCTAACAAACAAAATACCTGATTGATACATTATGAAATCTGATCAACAAAATTTTGGCATTTCTCTTTATGAGAAAAGAAATGGAAGTATCAATTTAATTATTTCCCAAGTGAATTATAAGTTGGAGCTATCACTTTCTTCGGTGGCAAAATGAACGCTCTTGTATGTTTCCAGAAATATTGGTTGAGTATTCTGAAGAAGCGCGGATACTTTTCAAATCGGATTCATTGTGATTTTACACAGAAGTTGATTTTTTCCGCTAACTGTTTGGCTTTATAAAAACATTGAATTCTCTTAAATAAACAACTCTTTCCCAAAAAGAATATTCTTCACCCCAATTATCTCATCCACATCATTCCAAAAAACATGGATACCCGCATTTTTAAAGTTTTGCCGTTGGCTGGGATTTGCTTTTTTCAATTTTTTACTCCAGGAAAGTGGAATATAAACAATGCGTTCATCATCGAGAATAAAGGCAATTTCATCCTTGATAAATGCAACATCTTTAATTTTGGGCAATTGTTTAAATGTCAAATCACTGACCCAGCCAGTAGCTTGTTTCTTATTTTTTATAGTCTTTACAGAACTCATTGAATGTTTTTAAAATGAATGAATAATTTTCTAACAACACTTTTTCAATCCTTGCCAAATCCCTTTTAGTAAACCCAGAATTATCAGCCAGCACTATCTTGCTGTTTCGCAGCCAATACTTGCAAATCTTTCTTGCATCATCACCAACATGTATATGCGGTGGCTCGCTGCAATCGTAGCTTACAAAGTAAAACCTGAATCCAAATTTAAAAAAAATTGTTGGCATTGTTGCTTTTTACTATTTAAGAAAATTAAACAATTTGTATACTAATCCCCTCCTAACGGCTTATAAACTGGTTCAACCACTTTCTTCGGTGGCAAAATGAACGCTCTTGTATGTTTCCAGAAATATTGGTTGAGTATCCGGAAGAAACGGGGATACTGTGCAAAACGGATTCCTCTTGATTTTACAGCTACTAAAAATGCAAGAGAGAAACTAACAAGGAAATTAAGAAAGCCAATACCGAGCACACCACCAAACACCGCTAACAGAAAATAAGGTGGAATATTATTCAGCCCCAAACCATAAATCGCTATGGCTGTATTGCCTGCAGCAATAGTAATATGACGGATATCGAAAGGGATACCCAGCATTTTTCCAAGAATACCGGCAAAGCCAAGAAAAAAACCAAGTGAAATATTTCCAATCAATGCTCCAAAATTTTTCTCTATCCAATCAGCCAGCCTCTCTAATCTTTTCGGCGACATAGATAATTTTAATACCGGATGTTTTATCAATCGTTCTTTGATACGGCCATAGCGTATTTTATTTTGCCAATATCCGGCAATAATGCCACTGGCAAATAAAAAGAACCCGGTAAAACAGGCGTACAATAATGAAAAACTTCGCCATGGATGCTGGTCTATGAGCATTCGCAGGGCAATTTCTCCTTCTGCTATTTTTTGGTGTGAAAGAATATCATATCCCCAGGCCAGTAAAAAAGTAATGGGAAAAACAATGATAAGATTTCCAAAAAAGGAAGCGATCTGGCTGCGGGAAATTTTGGCTATCGTCACAGCAAGATTTTCTAAATCTGGCTCTTCCTGTTTTTTTGTATCCAACGAACTGGCCACTGCACTGGCTGTAAATGCTGGTTGCTTGGTAGCTAGCGTTGCACCGGTGTTTTCTATGAGTATGAATCCAACACTATAATTTACGCTATAAACAAACCCAAGCGGGAATGGAGCCAATTTTAATTTGCCAATCAGGTTTTTAGCAATAGCAGCAAAACAAATAATAAGTCCGCCCCACATGGCACTGCCTATCATTTTATAATAATCCTTCCTGGTTTCAGTAATATATTTATGTCCTTTTGATCCCTTATGCTCGGCAATCTGGTAAGCCAGGTAGCCAACACCCTGTGATAAAAATTCCCGGATACTATTTTTCCTTTTTTCATTCCGAACCAGCAAACGAAAGACATCCACAAAACGTCCGGTATCGAATTTATTGTCCGCATCCAGCACATCCAGTACCAACTGCATCCTTTGCAGCCTGTTTGACAATATCAGCAATAGATAAGTTTGTTGAATACTTGCACCTCTTTCCGAATGACTTTCCCTGATATGATCTATCAACTGGTAACAATCCTCAATACTATTCTTTAATAGAAAAGAAGAAGCAATTACTTCATCATCTTCCGCATTATCCATCAATAGTTTTTCTAGCTCATGTACCTTATAATTCTGTAGTACAAAAGGAGTATCTTCTGTCCGGTGTTCTTCGGGTAAATAATCAAGCACTACTTTTTCCAATCCTAATTGCGCCACCTGGAAAGAAAGGATCTTCAATGATTGAAGCAATTCTTTCTTTAATGTGTTATGCTGCGGGGAAAAACTAAAGCCAACTGCTGCAAAAAAATCAATCCACCCTTTACGTGAAATTGTTTCTACCCACTCATAATCACTTTTTTTAAAAAAAATAGTATTGATAACATACAGAAAATCATTTTCATTCTGTAATGGCGGAAGTATTTTATGTTTTAACCGGTTTGATAATTCCTGCCAGAATCCTCTTGCCAGGGGAATACCACTTTCCGTAATTGCTGCAGTAAGGTCGGTACTGTAAATTTGAGAAACCAATGCATGTTGGGTATTTGCCAGTACAATTTTATGTTCCTTCAATTGCGCTGTCACCCTCTGCAGGTTTTTTTCCGGGTTCTTTCTCTCTTTAGATGCTGCCGGACGTATTTCTGAAAAAAGTGAACTCAGGAAGTCCAACCCTTTTTTCCGGTCATAATGCGACAATATCTCATTGGTTGCAATAAGCTGTTCAAAAAAGCCATGTTTCTTTTTTCTTAATTGGAATAGCGCCATTGTTCCGAAAATACAACAAGTAAATCGTTTTTATGTTACAGAAATAGTAAAGTAATAATTAAATAAATTCTCCCCCGATCATAACTTTATCTATAAGGTTTGTACCAAATGAATAAGGCAGGTAGGCCACCGATGGAATAGGTTTGGTGAAAATAAGGTTGGCCTTTTTACCCACTGAAATGCTCCCCAGTTCATCCTGCAGTTCCATAGCATAAGCACCATTGATAGTAGCAGCATTGATGGCTTCTTCCGGCAACATTTTCAGTTGAATACAACTCATGGCTATCACCAGGTTCATATTGCCAGATGGTGAAGAGCCGGGATTGAAATCTGTTGCCAGAGCGATAGCACAACCCGCATCAATTAATTGTCTGGCAGGTTGAAAAGGCATTCGCAAAAAGAAAGCAGCTGTTGGTAATAATGTGCCGATAGTAGTGGAATCAGCTAATAGCTCCATAGATTCTTCATCCATTGTTTCTAAATGATCAACACTTATAGCACCTAGCTTTACACCTACTTGTGTGCCACCTGATAAATTAAGTTGGTTAGCATGGATCTTAGGTTTTAATCCATAACGCATCCCTGCTCTGCAAATAGTTTCTGTTTCTTCTGGTGAAAAAAAACCGGTTTCGCAAAAGACATCTATATAATCTGCCAGTTTTTCTGCGCTTATTATTGGCAACATCTCATTAATCAGCAAATCAATATATTCCTGGTGATTGTCCTTATATTCCAACGGATAAGTATGCGCCCCAAGGAAAGTCGCTTTTACAGGTATGGGAGAAATTTCTTTTAATTTATTAATCACCCGCAACATTTTCAGTTCTCCTTCTAATGATAAGCCGTATCCGCTTTTAATTTCAATGGCACCTGTACCGGATTGAATTACTTCATGTAACCTGGCTAAGGCCAGTCTCAATAATTCTGCTTCTGATGCTTCGTTTAATTTTTTGGCAGAATTTAATATACCCCCCCCCTTTGCAGCAATCGCTGCATAGCTCAGCCCTTTTATTTTATCAACAAATTCAGTCTCCCTGCTGGTTGCAAATACAAGATGCGTATGACTATCACACCAGGTGGGCATAACAAACTGGCCTGATGCATCAATTAAATTATCGTTATTGTTATCAGTCCATCCCAAATGATCCATTACGCCATATTCGGCAATAATTCCATTCTCAATAACGAGGTATGCATTTTCTATACAAGGTAATACTGCCAATTCTTTTCCGCGCAGCAATTTTGTTTGCTCGCGGGTATTAACTAGCAGTTTGATATTTGTAATAATTGTAGCCGGCATATCCCTGCTAAATTAACAGTAAAATTTTAGTAAGACTAAAATCTATTAAAAGGTAAGCACAGTAAAAAAATCTCCCGTAAGAAAGGAGAATAGTATATCGCTTAAAGAGTAAGATTAATAGGGCAAATTCACTATCCGCTCAATTCTGCTTGGCCCTCTCCAGGTAATTTTTAAATAGAAAGCTTTGTTACTCGGGCATGAAATAGCAGCACCAGAAGAATCCAGGCCAAAATTAACAGTAGCATTGTATAATTTTGTAGTATGTGCTATTTTCCCGTTTACAAGTCTATAATTACATGCCTGCCTGATAATCATTGGCTGAAGAATGGAAGTTGTAAATGCAGTTCCAAAACGGTTTGATCCCCATTCCGAAATACCCGTGATCGCCCCCTCAGAATATGTTCCGGTGGTACTTATTACCATGCCATTGTCTAAGCTATATACTCTACGTCTTGCAATTTGCCAGGTACGTTTGGCACCATTATCAAGCGTGATATTCATAAGACTACTTTTGATCGTATGAGTAATGGTTCCTGCACCAGTTAAATTAATAAGCAACCCACCACTTACATTAGTAAAAGTTTGTATACCACTAATCGTAATAGTTTTATTATCACTGAGGCGGGTAACTTTCAAATCCTGGTAATTTATATTCAAAACGGCTCCGGCATTTTTCCATCGTACTCCCTGCGCCATAGAAACTACAACCTTACCATTACGCTTTCGGCCAGCCAGGCAATTAGCACCGGTATAAGTGATTGTAATTGTACGGGTACTACCAAGTGTATCAGCCTCAATATTTGCATCACAAATAACAGAAAGGATATTTCCAGTGAGTCCTGCAAAACCCGCGGTAACTTCTAAAACAGCATTTACATCATTGGCAACCGCATCAATTTCGGAAGAAAACCGGGAATGGTCATCTCCCTGATTAGTTACTTCTGTAATATAATCTGTAGCAGTAATGTCTTCTTTTTGACAGGCTGTCAATAAGAACGATAAAGAAAAAATGCCAACGGTAAAAACGAGTAGCCGTGGTTTCATAAGTATCAAATATTAATAATAGAATAAGCAGGTAAACAGACTGTTTATTTTCATTGCTGTTTAATAAATGACTATTTGCGTAAAAAAAAAGCTGCCTGCCAACTTCTATTAACGTGGTTTAAGCGTATTTAGTGCTTACCCGGAGGGGAAAATATACTATTTTATGGCAGAAAAAATACTAAGTAAAAAGTACTATCCGATAGTTGAAGCAAGACCCAGAAAGATTTTAAAAAATCGTTGCCTGACTGATGTCTTTTTCGAATTAGTTCAGGTAAACAGATTTTTCTTCATTAGCAAGTCCAATTGAGGATCATCGCCAAGCGTAAAAATATGGGTGCCAAATTTTTCAAAGCCCCATTGTACATAAAAATTGATGGCCCGTTGATTTTGTTTCCACACTCCCAACCATATTATTGAAAACTTTCTCTCCATTGCTAAATCTATACAATACTGCATCAATAATTTGCCAACACCTTTCCCAATAGAATTATTTACAACGTAAATCCTCGCAATTTCCATCGTATTTAAAGTATCCAATCCAGGCGGATTATTATTTTCACGCAGCCTGACATAACCAACTGGTTCTTGATCATCAAAAGCTAATAAGAAAATATTACCCGGCTCACCCACTTCCTTTATCAGGGTTTCTTTTGCAAAAGAGTCATTCATGAACTTGTCCATGTTCTCTTTGGAATTCTGCTCAGCGAATGATTCAAAAAATGTCTGACGACTCAAATCGGCTATCAATTCCGCATCAGTGAAATCCGCAACCCGTATCCTTATTGACATGTTTTAACAATTTACCAATGATATAAGCCTCCTGTAAAAAGGGAGGCTTATATTTTTATTGATCATACACTATTCACAATTTTCTATTACCATAGCCGAAGCGCCGCCCCCGCCATTACAAATACCTGCGGCACCATACTTGGCTTTATTTGCTTTTAATACATTGATCAATGTAACAACTATTCTGGCACCGCTGCATCCCAATGGATGACCAATTGAAACAGCCCCGCCGTGCACATTTACTTTTGCCGGATCAAGATTCATTCGTTTACTGTTTTCAATACCAACCACTGCAAATGCTTCGTTCAGTTCCCAATATGAAATGTCCTCCATTTTCAAACCTGCTTTGGCAACAGCTTTTGGCACAGCTATGGAAGGTGATGTAGTAAACCACTCCGGCGCCTGTTCTGCATCTGCATAAGAAACTATTTTAGCGATCGGCTTTAATCCCAATTCACCGGCTTTTTCTTTGCTCATCAGTAACAATGCTGCCGCCCCATCATTCATTGTACTTGCATTGGCAGCAGTTACTGTTCCATTTTTTGTAAATGCCGGATTCAATGTTGGAATTTTATCAAATTTCACATTAAAGGGTTCTTCATCCTTAGCAAATATTAACGGATCTCCTTTACGTTGTGGTATTTCAACAGGTACTACTTCATTTGTAAAAAGACCATTTTCCCAGGCTGACTGGCTACGTTTATAGCTTTCAATGGCAAATGCATCCTGTTCCTCGCGACTGATTCCACAAGTACCAGCGCATAATTCAGCTGCATTACCCATTGCTTTGCCATCATAAACATCCGTTAATCCATCTTTTGCCAATCCATCAATTAATGAGGTATTTCCATATTTATTACCCCATCTTAAACTATCCGTATAAAAAGGAACATTGCTCATACTTTCCATACCTCCTGCTATTACTAAGTCGGCATCACCAAGCATAATGCTCTGCGATGCCTGAGCAATTGCTTTCATACCGCTGGCACAAACTTTATTTATAGTTGTACAATTAACTTCATCGGGTAATCCGGCAAACTTAGCCGCCTGCCTTGCTGGTGCCTGTCCTAAGTTGGCTTGCAATACACAGCCCATCAATACATCTTGTACCAATTCCGCTTTTATTCCAGCTTTTTGCAAAACCCCTTTTATAGCTGCTGCTCCTAATTGCGTAGCCGATAAAGCCTTTAATGACCCGCCAAAACTACCAATAGGCGTACGTACTGCGGCGATGATATAAACCTCTTTCATATAATAATTTAAAATAATTAATGATTGGCAAAGATAACGATTGTTAGTACTGCAGGTCTTTCAAAATCTAATTATCAGGTGCAAGAATCAGAAGAATGATTATTAAAATCTTGCCAGGCAAATTCAAAAACTGTTATCCCCTGGAAATTAACTAATTTTGCAATATATCAAATGTCAAAACAGCTTGCTACTGTTGGAGATAAATTATACATGAATGAAATAAATATTAAGCCAGAACGGATTGAAGTAATGCATTACCTGGCGCAAAAGATCGATAGTATTATTGATGAATTCCTGAAAAAAATTGATACTAACTGGCAACCGGCTGATTTTTTACCGGTAAGCTCTGATGAAAATTTTACCAATAAAATAAAAGAACTACAAGCGGAGTGCAAAGAACTTCCCTACGATTATTTAGCTGTTTTGATTGGCGATGTAATTACGGAAGAAGCATTGCCTACTTATGAAACCTGGTTGACAGAAGTCGATGGCATATCAAAATTGGAACCAAAAGGCTGGAGTAAATGGATGAGAATGTGGACGGCAGAAGAAAACAGGCATGGCGACCTGCTGAATAAATTTCTATACCTCTCCGGAAGGGTCAATATGCGGCAGATGGAAATAAGCACACAGCATTTAATTGCCGATGGTATGGATATCTTAACTGCAAAGGATCCCTACAAAAACTTTGTTTATACTTCATTTCAGGAACTGGCAACCAATATTTCTCACCGCCGCACAGCTACGCTGGCCAAAAAGCATGGCAGCGATCAACTCTCCCAAATCTGCGGTGTTATTGCTGCCGACGAAGCCCGTCATGCCAAAGCTTATAAAAGTTTTGTTACAAAAATATTTGATATTGATGCCAGCGAAATGATGCTGGCCTTTGAATATATGATGCGCAAACGCATTGTAATGCCCGCCCATTTTCTACGGCAGGCCGGTGAATCCATCGGTAAAACTTTTGCCCATTTTAGTGATGCAGCGCAGCGACTCGGTATCTATACCAGTATGGATTATGCAAATATTTTAGCGTCGCTGATAAAAGAATGGAATATTGAAAACATAGGCAGCCTCTCTGGTGCAGCTGAAAAAGCCCGGGACTACTTAATGACGCTGCCCGACCGTTTCAAAAAAATTTCTGAACGGGGTTTAAAAGCACCGGTAGCATATCAATTTAGCTGGATACAATAATAATTTTTTAAAGGCTTATTCTACAGGTCGCTAAAATTGTTATTATTAATTTCAGGGTTTTCACGCGTCTTCATAAATACTACTGGTTATTAATAACTATTTTCTACCGGCTATTTCTTATATTCGAAATATACAATTACTGCTTATGCACCTGAAAAAAATAAACCTGTCTGCTATTCTTATATTGGTATTGCCATTTTTGGCAAATGCGCAAACTCAAAAAAGAAGCCTCCGCCCCGGTGATCTATACCGCCAGCAAACTACCGGTGATGCACAAATATCTCCCGATGGTAAATGGGTGACCTATACCCTGACGACCATAGATTCGGCCAAAGACAAACGCAACACGGATATCTGGATGATGAGTTGGGATGGTTCAGAAAAAGTGCAGCTGACCAACAGTCCTGATGGGGAAAGCAGCCCCCGATGGAGTCCTGATGGTAAATTTATTTCGTTTATTGCTGGCCGCAATGGTGGCAGCAGCCAGGTTTATCTTCTAAACAGACTTGGAGGTGAAGCTATAAAATTGACTGATGTAAAAGGGGATCTGAGTGATTATACCTGGAGTCCTGATGGAAATAAATTGTTGCTTACTAGTAAAGATTATGAAGATACCGCCGCTAAAAAAGGTAATAAACCCTATGTTATAGACCGCTACCGTTTCAAACAGGATATAAGCGGATACCAGTATGATAATCGTAAAACACATTTCTACATTTTTGATGTAACTACCAAAAAAACTGATACTCTTACCCGTGGAAATTATAATGAAAGTGGTGCTCAATGGAGTCCTGATGGTTCTTCTATTGCTTTTGTTAGTAATCATACCGAAGACCCTGATAAAAATACCAATTCGGATATTTTTATTATTGAAGCAAAACCGGGTGCCGTAGCCAGACAACTCACTACCTGGAAAGGAAGCGATAGTTCACCGCAATGGAGCCCCGATGGAAAAAATATTGCTTATCTGCGCAGCACTTCTGATGCTGACTTTATTATGTATGATCAACCGATACTCTGTGTAGCTCCGGTTAGCGGTGGAGAGTCCGCTTTATTAAGCAAATTACTTGACCGACCAGTCTCCACACCAAGATGGGATAAAGATGGAACCAATATAGCTGTTCTGGTTACTGATGATTGTGAAAGATATATAGCCACATATAATATCAGTAATGCAAAGATGAATAAAGTAATTGGTGGCGCCAACTCGTTCAATTCACTGGAAAAACATCCTAATGGCAACTGGATCACCTCTATGACCAATCCTCAGTTGCCTGCTGAATTTTATGCAGTCGAAGAAGGCAATCTTCGGCGGCTTACCACGGTACAGGATGAATTTGTTGCACCCCTTTCGCTGGCGTCTGTTGAAAAATTTACCTCGAAAAGTAAAGATGGAGCTCTTGTATCAAATTTATTGTACCTCCCGTCTACCGGCAATAAAGAAAAATTACCGGTGATCTTTTTTATACATGGCGGGCCGGTGGGCCAGGATGATTATGGATTTGATCTTACCAGACAAATGCTTGCCGCCAATGGTTATGCAGTTGTGGCTGTTAACTACAGAGGAAGTAATGGACGGGGATTAGAATACTGCAAATCTATTTATGCTGATTGGGGTAATAAAGAAGTGTTGGATATTCAGGGAGCTGCCGATTATCTTATCAATAAAGGTATTGTTGATGGCAACCATATGGGAATCGGTGGATGGAGTTATGGTGGGATACTTACTGATTATACCATTGCAAAAGATACCCGGTTTAAAGCAGCGGTGAGTGGAGCAGGAAGTGCCTTACAGCTTTCTATGTATGGTGTAGATCAATATATATTACAACTGGATAATGAAATTGGCCAGCCATGGAAAGATAAGAATTATGAAAAGTATTTAAAACTCTCTTACCCGTTTTTAAATGCAGATAAAATTAAAACCCCTACCATTTTCATGACCGGCGAAAAAGATTTTAATGTGCCGGCTGTAGGTAGTGAGCAGATGTACCAGGCATTGAGATCAATCGGTACCCCAACAGAATTGATCGTTTATCCCGGGCAATTTCATGGTATCACTGTCCCTGCCTTTCAAAAAGACAGGTTTGAAAGGTATATTCAATGGTTTGATAAGTATTTAAAAGTAAGAGGGTTTTAAAAGAGTTAAAGAATGCAGTACAAATAAATGTTATTTGTTACCTTTCATTCAGTATAATTATTAATCACCAATCAATTTTATGAAACTTATCATTAGTACACTAACGATTATTTTTTTTACCGCTTGCGGTGGAAAAGCTGATAAAAAAGTAACACCCGGCACTGATACTACGGCCAAATCAGCTACACCAGTTGTAATGAACAACCATGATACAATGGTAATTGATAAAAATGCTGCCGTTTATTACTTACCCGATTCTAATCAGATGGATAAATGGAAATTAAAAGTAGGTGAAAAGGACTTTGCTACTGTTGCAGACGACTGGTCATCTTACATGAACAGCTCCAGCGAATATTTAAAAACCACTAACCTTCCGGTAGAGGATGCGACCGGCAAAAAAGTTCTAAAGTTTATAAAGGCTGATAAGTCAGTTACATTGGTCGGTCTGGATACCCTGAGTAATTTCTGGGGTTATTATTTATTCAGTACAGCCAAAGAACCACAATTTGCTGATATTATTATGATGGAAGAGTCGTATAAAAAATATTTTAAGTAACCTGGCATATCTTCTTATAAAAGAGTTAATACCCTGGTTAGGGTATTTTTTTTGCCATTTAATTTCTTAGTTTACAGGTGTAAAAAATATATCCGGATGAATAGTCTGGCTTCTACCCTGCTTTGTATTGCCGCCAACCACCTGCTATATGCACAAAACGCAACAGGGCCAGCTATTCCCGGTAAAGTCATGCTCACAGATTCTGTCCCCTGCACCTACGTGAAAGATCAGAGCCAAAGTCCCACATGCTGGGTGTTTGGCACCAACTCAATAATTGAAAGTGATGTACTAAAAAAATATAATATACGGCTTAATCTTTCAGAAATTTTTATAGCCCGTTATGCGTATATAGATAAGGCAAGGCAATTCCTTGCTACCAAAGGCAAAACCTATTTTGAAGGGGACGGCCAGTTTCATGACGTAATACGAGTAATTAGTAAGTATGGCATTGTGCCCGAAGAAGTGTATGATGGGATACCTGGAAAACAAATGAATCATAATCATTCCTCATAGGATACAGCTATGAAATTATTCACATCCGCTTTATTAAAAGAAGGAATAACGGAATTAGAGGCTGCAAATCTTCAACAAATGAACGATACACCCGATAAATGCCTTGGCATAGTACCTGTCAATATTTTATTTCAGGAAAAATTATACACACCGGTTAGTTTCGCAAAGGAAGTTATTCGCTTTGATAACG
>JANMLJ010000573.1:0-4383 GCA_031372465.1 Chitinophagaceae bacterium
TATGCAGCCAGCTCTTCTACTTACGGCGATCATCCCGGATTGCCAAAGGTTGAAGACAAAATCGGCAAACCTCTTTCTCCCTACGCAGTTACCAAGTATGTAAATGAGTTGTATGCAAAAGTGTATGCTGATTTGTATGGAATGGAATTAATTGGGTTGAGGTACTTTAACATTTTCGGGCCCAAACAAAATCCAATAGGCCCCTATGCTGCGGTTATTCCCATTTTTGCGCAAGCTTTATTGAATAATGAACCGCCAACTATTAATGGCGACGGACATCATAGCCGTGACTTTACATATATAGATAATGCCGTTCAGGCAAATATTCTTTCACTTTTTATTGCAAATAATGAAGCAGTAAACCAGGTGTTTAACATTGCCTGTGGAACTAAAACATCCTTGCTGGAATTGTTTAGTGGATTGAAAAATGAAGCAGGTAGTTCTTTACAACCGATACATGCTCCAGCCAGAATGGGAGATGTAAAACATAGCCTTGCAGATATTACAAAAGCAAAACAATTACTTGGGTATACGCCGAACGTTTCAGTAGAAGAAGGATTAAGAAAAACTTTCAACTGGTACAAAAAACAGCATCAGGGTTAAATGGAACAAACAATTATCATAACGGGTGGGGCAGGATTCATTGGCTCGCATGTTGTCCGCCTGTTTGTAAATAAATATCCCGCATACCGTATCATCAATCTTGATGCGTTGACATATGCCGGAAACCTGGAAAACCTGTATGATATAGAAAAGGCTCCCAATTATTTTTTTGAAAAAGCAGATATACTGAACCGGGATGATTTGGAAAGAATTTTTTTGGCATGCCAGCCAGATGCCATTATTCACCTGGCTGCAGAAAGCCATGTAGACCGATCTATACTTTCACCACTTGATTTTGTTTATACTAACGTAATTGGTACGGTAAACCTTCTAAATACTGCTAAGAAATACTGGGAAAATAATTTAGCTGGTAAACGATTTTACCATATTTCAACGGATGAGGTTTTTGGATCTTTGGGTAACAACGGATTTTTTACGGAAGAAACTTCTTATGCACCTAACTCTCCTTATTCAGCAAGCAAAGCTTCTTCCGATCATTTTGTAAGAGCATATGGAGAAACATATAAGCTCCCCGTAATTATTACAAATTGCTCCAATAACTATGGGCCAAATCATTTTCCGGAAAAACTAATTCCACTTTTCATCAATAATATCATAGAAAAAAAACCATTGCCGGTATATGGAGATGGTTTATATACGAGGGATTGGCTTTTTGTAAAGGATCATGCAGCGGCTATTGACATAGTATTTCACAAAGGCAATAACTTTGAAACGTATAATATAGGTGGTTTTAATGAGTGGAAAAATATAGACCTCGTAAAGTTGCTTTGTAAATTAATGGATGAAAAGCTCGGAAATACCGAAGGAACAAGCGATAAATTGATTACGTACATAAAAGACAGACCGGGGCATGACAGGCGATATGCCATTGATGCTTCTAAAATCAAAAGAGAACTTGGCTGGAAACCTTCTGTTACTTTTGAAGAGGGATTAAGCCAGACAATTGATTGGTATCTTGAAAACACAAACTGGTTGAAGCATGTAACCAGTGGTGAATATATTAAGTATTATGATTTACAGTATGCAAAACGATAAGTTATGAAGGGAATCATTCTGGCCGGAGGATCTGGTACAAGATTGTATCCTATTACAAAGGCTATCTCCAAGCAACTGATGCCCATTTATGATAAGCCGATGATCTATTATCCCTTATCCGTATTAATGATGGCTGGCATACATGAAATACTGATTATTACAACACCAGAAGATAATACACAATTCAAACGGTTACTGGGTGATGGTAGCCAGGTTGGTTGCCGGTTTGAATACCTGGTGCAGGATGTTCCTAATGGCCTGGCGCAGGCATTTGTAATCGGAGCATCCTTTATTGCTAACGATAAAGTAGCGCTGGTGCTGGGTGATAATATATTTTATGGAACCGGTCTTGACAGGCAATTACAATCGCTGGCTGCAGTAGAAGGTGGATATGTATTTGCATACCGGGTATCTGACCCCGAACGGTATGGTGTTGTGGAATTTGATAATGATATGAATGCAATTTCAATTGAAGAAAAACCAAAAGCACCGAAATCAAATTACGCAGTACCCGGATTATATTTTTATGATAATGATGTAGTAAGTATAGCCCAAAATTTACAACCTTCGGTAAGAGGCGAATATGAGATTACGGATGTAAATAAAGCTTATCTGAAGAAAGGAAAATTAAAAGTTTCTATAATGGATAAAGGAACTGCGTGGCTGGACACCGGTACTTTCGATTCGCTGAGTGATGCCAGCGAATTTGTACGTGTGATTGAAAAAAGACAGGGAACGAAAATTGGTTGTATAGAAGAAGTTGCCTTCCAGAACGGGTTTATTACAAAACAACAATTAATGGAATTGGCAGAAGGATTAGCCAAAAGTGGATACGGAGAATACCTGAAAAAAATTGCTGCTATCTGATATGAATTATTTTGCTCACCCAACTGCTGTAGTAGATGAAGGATGCCAGATTGGTGATGGAACAAAAGTCTGGCACTTTAGTCATATAATGACGGGAGCTGTGATAGGCAACAATTGTAATATAGGGCAGAATGTTGTTGTGTCTCCCAAAGTAACTTTAGGTAATAATGTAAGAGTGCAGAACAATGTTTCGATATATGAAGGAGTGATTTGTGAAGATGATGTATTCCTCGGGCCCTCTATGGTTTTTACCAATGTTTTCAATCCCCGTAGTGCCGTAAGCCGCAAGCATGAATTTATGCAGACAGTAGTAAGAAAAGGTGCTAGCATTGGCGCTAATGCAACTATTATTTGTGGTAATGAGATTGGTGAATTTGCTTTTATTGGTGCAGGTGCTGTAGTTACCAGGCCTGTTCCGGCTTTTGCGTTGGTAATCGGTAACCCTGCAAAACATACTGGATGGATGAGTGAATTCGGTCACAAACTGAATTTTGATACAACTGGAAAAGCAACCTGCTCCGAAAGCGGTCAAGAATATAAACTTGAAAACAAAAGGGTTACAAGAACCAAATAGTCAATTAATGAAATGAGCCACATTAAAGTTTATTACCAGCAATTAATAAATATCCAGGCGAATTCCATGTGACAAAATTCTAAAACAATAATATACTCATGAAAAACTTTGTTTTAGTTGGCGCTGGAGGCTACATAGCCCCCCGCCACATGAAAGCTATTAAAGACACGAATAATAATTTGCTCGCTGCATTGGATAAACATGATTCAGTTGGTATCCTGGATAGTTATTTTCCTAATACCGATTTTTTTATTGAATTTGAACGCTTCGACAGGCATATTGAAAAACTGAAAAGACAGGGAACACAAACTGATTATGTAAGTGTTTGCTCTCCTAATTATTTACATGATGCACATATCCGTTTTGGATTAAGAATTGGCGCTGATGTAATTTGTGAAAAGCCGTTAGTACTCAATCCCTGGAATCTGGAAGCATTGATTGAATTGGAAGAAGAAACAGAACAAAAAGTTTATACTATCCTGCAACTACGGCTTCACCCTGCAGTAATAGCATTGAGAGAAAGAATTAAGAATGGACCTGCCAATAAAAAATATGATATAAAACTAACTTATATCACTTCAAGAGGGCATTGGTATCACACCAGCTGGAAAGGAGATATTCAGAAAAGTGGTGGTATCGCTACTAATATCGGTGTCCATTTCTTCGATATGCTGTTATGGATATTTGGAGAAGTAAAAGAAAATATTGTTAATGAACATAGTACCGATACCGCATCAGGCAGATTGGAATTAGAAAAAGCTTCGGTAAACTGGTTCCTTAGTATTGATGCAAACACATTACCTGAAAATGTAAAGAATACCGGGAAAAGAACATTCCGTTCGCTTACAGTTGACGGTGATGAATTTGAATTCAGTGATGGGTTTACTGAATTACATACCCAATCTTATGAAGAAATATTAAGGGGAAATGGATTTAGAATAATTGAAACGCTGCCTTCTATCAGGCTGGTACATCAGATAAGAAATTCTTTAAAATAATCAACTGTTAAAAATGGAACTAAAAGAAAGTAAGATACTGGTTATTGGCGGAGCAGGATTTATAGGCAGTTATGTGGCCGCAGAATTGTTAAAAGAGCCTGTAAGCGAGGTAATCATTTATGATAATTTTGCCCGGGGTAAAATGAGCAATATCAAAGATTGTTTGAAAGATCCGCGATGTAAATTATATCCTCATGGAGGTGATATCAGGGAAACAGATATTCTGAATGAAGCTATGAAAGGAATGGATTATGTTATTTGTTTGTCTGCTATGTGGCTTTTACA
>JANMLJ010000581.1:0-9833 GCA_031372465.1 Chitinophagaceae bacterium
GGCTTTGCAACGGTAACCCTGGAAAACCAATACTTGCTGAAAGCAATCAGACAGGAAGACCTTACCAAAGATTTTGTGGTACAACAGAGCAAAGAAGCGTATTATACCACCCCCGACCATTTTACCCTCAATGGAGTTTTGCATTTCAATACCTGTACACATGGTTTGGAGGAATTACTCCGTTATGCAGACAGAAATTCGATGGCACATGGCAGAGAAGTCCGCTTACCTTTTTTATCACATGAACTGGTGGAATTTATATTTTCGCTCCCTGCCCATTTTAAAATCCGGAACGGATGGACCAAATGGTTGCTTAGAAAAACTATGGAAAAAAACCTGCCTCCCGAAATAACCTGGCGAAAAGATAAAGTAGGTTTTGAACCACCTCAAAAAAACTGGATGGAAAATAAAACGATACAGGAAGCCATCCGGGAAGCCCGTAAAAAATTAGTACATGAAAATATTCTGAAGCCTGAAGTTTTACAAAAACCAATACAGCCAAAAGCTTCACATGATGCTGATAATTACGATTGGCGGTATTTTTCTGCAGCTTCACTGTTTGCCCCCATCCCAGGGCAAACGCATTAAAATACTTTATACTTATTCGATTAGAAAAGAATTTGCACACGGATGAGACAGACTGGACGGATGAACACCAATTTCTATTCTGCTTCACAGAATAGTTTGCATGATTTTGGCAATACTTCATCCTGCGAAGCAGGATAATCTGTTTTCATCTAGTTAATAACAGGCTTTTTGATTCAAGTTTTATAGTTTAATCAAAACAAAATCGGGCAAATCTCTTCAATCCGTGTCTTCCGTGTGCTTGTATTTCATTTTTTAATGCGTTTGCCCTGGTCACTAACCCCTTCCTCCGATAAACTCTGGATGGGAGTAAAAATGGCTTTACTTTGCAGATTCTTTATTTCACTTGAAATTCAAACATCAATGGACACTACAAATCAAAGTTCTCCTTTTGGAGATGGGAGTATGAAGCTTGCAACAAAACTTATTCATGCCGGTGCTAGCCCTGACCCTTCTACCGGCGCTATTATGACCCCCATTTATCAAACCTCTACCTATGTGCAGGAAGCACCGGGTGTAAATAAAGGATTTGAATATGCCCGGAGTCAGAATCCAACCCGTAAAGCATTGGAAGAAGCTTTTGCTATCATTGAAAATGGAAAATTCGGATTAGCCTTTAGCAGCGGTGTAGCCGCCACAGATTCAGTGATAAAATTATTATTGCCGGGTGATGAAGTTATTTGTGCCAACGATATGTATGGTGGCAGTTACCGGCTTTTTACAAAAGTGTGGGAACGTTACGGAATAAAATTTATTTACGTTGATACCACTGATCCTGACAATGTAAAAAAGGCAGTTACCGTTAATACAAAACTAGTCTGGATAGAAACACCTACTAACCCGCTGATGAATATCAGTGATATTGCTGCTATTGCTGCCATTTCGAAACAAGCCGGTGCTTTACTTTGTGTTGATAACACTTTTGCATCTCCTTATTTACAAAATCCGCTTGATCTTGGTGCTGATATAGTCATGCACTCAGTAACCAAATACCTGGGTGGCCACAGTGATGTAATACAGGGTTCATTGATGATGAATGATGAAGTATTAAGAGAGAAATTATATTTTATCCAAAAAAGTTGTGGCGCTGTACCGGGGCCTATGGATTGTTTTTTGGTATTAAGAGGAATAAAAACATTGGGTGTACGGATGAAAGCCCATTGTGAAAATGGAAAAATCATTGCTCATTGGCTTCGCAATCATGCTAAGGTTGCCAAAGTATACTGGCCGGGTTTTGAAGATCATCCTGGTTATGCTATTGCCAAAAAACAAATGCGGGATTTTGGGGGTATGATTTCTTTTGAGCTAAGAGAAAAAGGAGAAAATGAGACAAAGAGAGTGTTATCTTCTACGAAACTTTTTTCACTGGCGGAGAGTTTAGGTGGTGTTGAATCGTTAATTAATCATCCGGCCAGCATGACACATGCTTCTATTCCGAGAGAAGAAAGAATAAAGAATGGGTTGAGTGATTCATTGATTCGACTGAGTGTAGGTATTGAAGATGCCGGGGATCTGATTGAAGACCTGAAGAAAGCAATCGGATAATAATACTATGAGATCAGTGATTAGACTTTATATATTTATTCTTTTAGGTGTACCGGTATTATCCTGTCAGGCACAAAAGTATATAGACAAGGATAAATTATCTGTTTTTATCAACCAAAAGGCGGATAGTTTATACAAAACCGAAAAAGTTCCGGGAATTTTTATCGGTGTTTTAAATAACGGTGAAAGGCAGTATTATAATTTTGGATTTGCTAACCCGGATTTGAAAATGCCTTTTGATTCTACCACTCTTTTTGAAATCGGCAGCCTTACGAAAACATTTACTGCTTTTGTACTGGAAACTGTGTTGAAAGAAAAAGGTATCAGTGATAGCAGTACGATAATAAAGTATCTGCCAGATTCTGTACAGCAAAATAAAGCTTTAGAAAAAATTTCATTTCTCAGCCTGCTCAATCACACATCCGGGCTTCCCAGGTTACCGGATAATATGAATTTAGTGTCACAGGCAATGGCTCCATATGATAACTACACCTCTGATGATCTTTTTGCTTATTTAAAGAAATGTACTCCAAAGCCGGATGGTAAAAGTAATTATTCAAATCTGGGTGGGGGCTTAGCCGGTGTGCTGGCAGAAAGAATATCTGGTAAAAAATATGCATCATTGCTGGATGAATATATTTTTCTTCCTTTTAAAATGGTAACTCCTGATAAATCAATTGTTAAAACAGCCAATAAAAGTCAGGGGTATTTCGAAAATAAAAAATCTGCTTACTGGAATATGGATGTAATGGCCCCGGCTGGCGGATTAAAATGTTCCGGAAGTGAAATACTTACTTATTTGCAAACAATGGCGGAACCTGGTACGGAAAAATTAAAAATCATCATTAATCAACTATTGGAACCAACCGTATCTATTAATCCCTCCATACATGTGTGCCGGGCCTGGCATACCCTGGAACAAAAAGAAAAGCCAATCATATATTGGCATAATGGAGGGACCTATGGGTTCTCCACTTTTGGTGCATTTATCAAAGGGCAAAGTAAAGCGGTAATGGTGGTAATAAATCAATTCAACAAAAATGCAGTAAGTGATGGATTAGGTATAGCGATTATGAAAAAAATGTTGGAATAGTATGTCAGAAATAAACCACCTCATTGATTTTCTGAATGCCAAAGTAGAATTATATAATCAGCCTTCCTTTATAAAAGATGATCCCATTTGCATACCACATTCTTTTAGTAAAAAACAGGACATAGAAATTGCCGGTTTCTTTGCGGCCGTTTTTGCCTGGGGCAATCGTACCACTATTATTCAAAAATCAAAACAGTTGATGCAATTGATGGACAATGCACCACATGATTTTTGTTTGAATCATTCTTCCAAAGAGCTAAAACAACTTATCGGTTTCAAACATAGAACGTTTAACACTACAGATCTTTTATATTTTATTGATTTTTTTAAATTTCATTACAGTAAACATAAAAGTCTTGAAATAGCATTTGTACCTCACCCCCTCCGAAGGAGTCCTTTGGACCAACCCCTCTCCATAAATGGAGAGGGGGGAAATACCTCTACAATGGAAATGGCATTAAATCATTTTCATATCTATTTTTTCTCCCTGGACCATATACCAGCGAGAACTAAAAAACATATTGCCACCCCGGAAAGAAAATCAAGCTGTAAAAGATTGAATATGTTTCTTCGCTGGATGGTGCGTAATGATGATAAAGGTGTTGATTTTGGTATCTGGAAAAAAATTTCTCCAGCTCAACTGATTTGCCCGATTGATTTGCATGTGGCAAGAGTAGCCCGTCGTTTTAATATTTTAGAACGAAAACAAACCGATTGGCTGGCTGCATTGGAACTAACAAAATATCTTCGAACTTTGGATAGTACTGACCCGGTGAAATATGACTTTGCTCTTTTTGGATTAGGCGTGATGGAAAAATATTAGCCACGAAATCACACCAATTTTCACGAAAGTGAAAGATAAAATTATGTTGCTTGTGTTGGAGTTATTTTAAAGTAAAAAAATAAAACAATGAACAGTCATCTAATTGAAAATATTAATCAGTCCCTTGAAATAAGCCTGCCGGTTACTATTTCATCTAAAGAGTTAAAGGAAAAACTGACCGCATTCATCAATGATCTCATCAACCATGATTTTGAAAAACTTGTTTTCTATCTATATCGGATTGATGTAAATGAAAACAAAATGAAACAGCTACTTGATCAGCGGGAAGGAGAAAATGCTGCGGGGTTAATTGCTGATCTGATAATTGAACGTCAGATAGAAAAAATAATAAGCAGAAAGGAAACTAAGAAAAATGGTGATATTCCGGAAGATGAAAAATGGTAATCCGATACTACACTTTAATTAACACTGCAGTTGTACTATTTTCTTTAGACAAAATATTGATAGCTGATAATCAGATTGTTTTTTTTATGGTCTACTACCGAATCACTATAAAAATAGCTCCGACTGATAATGGAGGGGAAATATAATATTTCACACTGTCATCTAAAAAAATAATTCAGTAGATTTACAGTATGAACAGTGTATTTTTTAATCAGCTCAATAAAGAAGAACTAAAGAAAAAGCTACACTCAGATGAATTCCCTTTTTCTCAATATCTGTTTTGGGATACACCCCTTGAAAAGATTGACCAGCAAAAGAATAAACGGCATATAATTGAACGGGTAATTACAAGAGGGTTGTTGGAAGACTTTTATACACTTCTTCAATTATACTCCACCAGTGATATAAGCGATGCAATAATCAAATCGAAAGTGCTGGATTCTAAAACTGCTAACTTTTGCAGTATTATATTTAATATCCCCAAAGACAAAATACATGTTTCATCTTACTTCGGTTGAGCCGGAAACATATCAGTTGCTACAAAATCTGTTTACACTCCCTTTTGTTAAAAATAGCTTTGCGTTGGCAGGTGGAACTTCGCTCTCTTTACAAATAGGTCATAGAAAGTCAATAGACCTAGATATATTTTCTCCTTCAGAATTTTCCGTAGAAGAACTGGAGAATGAACTTAGCTCTATTAAAGAATGGAATGTTGTGATTACTGGCAAGAATAAAAAAATGTTATTTACCAGGATTAACAATATAAAATGCGATTTTGTACACGAACCTGCCCGGGTTTTAAAAGACTTTGTTCCTCTTGAAAGTTCTTTGCTATTTAGTATGGAGGATATTGCAGCTATGAAACTTCATACAATTTGCGGCAGAGGGAAGCGGAAAGATTTCTTTGACATTTATGCATTGCTCCAACTATATAGCTGGAATGAATTACTGGCTTTCTTTGAAATAAAATATACAGCAAGTCAGTTTTATTTTTTATGGCGAAGCATCCTGTATTTTGAAGATGCAGAAGATGATTTTGAAATTGAAGGATTAGGTCAATTCAATGTTTCATGGAAACTTGTAAAAGAGACAATACAAGCTAGCTGTATTAGCAGATAAAAGATTTTAAATTACTTTAGGGCATCTTTAAAAACCCTGTCAGCCTGTCCGAGGGACTCCTTTGGAGAGCTTGTCGAAGGCTGTATGTCAATGAAACAAACGTCTGATAAGGCTTCGATAAACTCAGCATGACAAACATCCCGTTAATATAGAGGTTTTTAGTGATGCCCTTTAATTTGCATTGTGAAGTTTCGTACTTAAAATACTATATTTTTCCGCTGTCTTCGATGGAACTATCACTTCAACACTTCCACACCCAGCAAATCAGCATACATATCAATTTTATGAAACTGGTAGGCTCTATTAAAAATAACTTCAACAGATAATGCGGTGGGTGAAGTTTGTACTTCCTTATTGGTTAACAACCGTAGGTGCTTTTGGCTTTGCACATATTTATTTGTTTTGCTGATGACATTCGTCTGCACTAATATTTCACCAGCGATGTTTAAAAGATTTCCCGCATTCAGATCCTTACTGATGCTGCCAAGCTGCAATACAGTATCCAGGCCAAGTAGTTTGGCCATTTTTCCTATTTGCGCTATATCAGGAAACACAGGAGCAATATCTAAGTCGGTAGAATATCTTTCCCCACTCGGAAATTTATCTTCCAAATCCTGCACAAAGGCTGCATTGCCCGCAGCGGGGGCACCAAAAGTGATGATTTGCAGGTTCTTTTTTTTACCTGCTGGCAATTCTTTCTTTAAATAACCAGCCAGCAGGTAGGCTAAGTTGCCGCCCAGGCTATGCCCGGTAATAACAATGCCTGCATCAGCAGGAATTTTCTGTTCTATAAATTCTTTGATGTTTAATCCATTGCTATTATCTTTTAGTTGTAATAAATTCTGAAAGCCAATCCATGAACCGTTACTTATGTACGCTTCTTTTACCGTATCAGCATAGTTCCACTTTTTCATGGTAAAGATGTTGAAATCCTGCAAAATAAAATTCTGGAATCCTTCATTACTGAACTCCATTACAGACCCTCGTATTACCAGTGAATATTGTCCGGTGGTTTTATTTTTTGTGATAATGGCAAAGTTGCCATCAACAGCTTTGGGCAGAAATATGACTTCGTAGTCTGCTGCATAGTTGGCAAATGCCCCGGTGGTGCTGTCTTTATAAATTAGTTGGTTAAGACGAACAACTTCTTGAGCTGATAAAAAAGGGGGTGTTGATTGTTGTTTCTTTTTATCAGTGTTGCAGGCTGCAAACACAACTATAGAAACAAGTAAGAGATAAGAAATGATTTTTTGCATATGATGAGTAGAGTTGCCGGATCTGCCTGCCGGTTGGCGATGAACTGTACGACCCGATTTCAGTAAAGCTTCTGACAGACAGGTGCAACGAAGATGTTCAGGAAATTAAAGCCTGGAACATTATTTTTTCTTTTCAAACATTAGTTCTTTCACTTTCTCTTTATCCTCTTTTTCTTTTTTCAGATCGAACATAGTGCCAAACACATGATCCCAGAAAGTGGAGCTAACCCCATAACCATTGTGTTCATTTTTATAATGATGCAGGTGGTGATTTCTCCAAAGCCCTTTCATCCATTTGAAAGGAGGGTTCCAGGCATGAATAGCATAGTGCATGGTACCATACATAAGATAACCGAAAATAAATCCGGGGAAAAACATAAATGTTTGGCTGACCAAAAGAAGATACATCAATCCAAAAATGGAAGACGCCAGGATTAAGCTCGGAACAGGAGGCATGAATAAGCGTTGCTTATCTCCTGGATAATGGTGATGATTGCCATGCAACGTATAAATAAATTTTTTAGCCCTGCCGCTATTAGCTATAAAATGAAAAAGAAAGCGGTGTGCCAGGTATTCAAAAAAAGACCAGAAAAACATTCCGCCTAAAAAAGTGAGAACGATCCTGCCTGATGTAAATCCAAGGTTATTGCCACTGTAATACAACATAAAAAACATCACGGGCAAATACATGCCCCAGATAACCAATGGATGGGTTTTGGTCAGCATTTCAAGGTAAGGATTCTTGAAAAGCTGGGCCTGTCCTTTATTATTTATTTTCTCAAATTGCATGGACTGCAAAGATACAAAATGTGTTTTGATTGCCCAGAAGGTGAAAAAATGAAGTGAAAAAAATAACTTTTCCCTTTTTCACCTGCCCCTAATTTAAGGACAAAAGACCCGCAACTGTTTGAAACTGATAGCCTTTTGCTTTAAGGTATTTTATTAACCCCGGCAGGCGGTTATAAAATTTATCGGCTCTGTCAGGTCCTGCGCCAATATGCATCAATAACAAAAATCCATTCAGTCCTGCCGGATTATTTTGCTCATAGTTGATTATTGATTGGTAAATGGTTTCGCTACTACGATAATTTTTATCTTTTATGGTAGTATAATCAGCATGGCTGAGCGTGCCGGGTGTATAATTAATCAACTGTTTTCCATATTCTTTACACCAGGTTGCAATAGAATCGTTATACCATTCATATGGCGGTAAAAAATAATAGGAGGATTTTGAAAGGGATGGAGGATCATTCAGCTCATCGCTTATATGACCCAACCTTTCAGAAAGTCCCAACAGATCATTCAGAAACTGGGGTTTATCAACTAACAAACTGTCTCTTTTATTCCAATCGCAATAAAGCAAGTGATCTTTTGAATGGTTACCAAGAAAATGCCCGGCTTTTGCTAATTGATTGATCAGCTTTTCTTTTTTAGCATCATAATAAAAATCTCCGGTAAAAAAGAATGACGCTTTGATCTTTTCCTGCTGTAAAGTATTGGCAATAAAATTACCTCCTTCCGCAAACTCATGTCCGGTAAATACGAGAGCAATTTTCTTTTGAGTTGAATCACCCCGGATAATGCCACCATGACTGTAAGAAAAACCAACTTTGCTTTCTGCTTCCTTCGTTGCTAACAAATAAATTAAGGAAGCTGTTCCATCCATGGTAGGCTCATTGCTGCTATAGTCACCATAATCATCATGATACACGGCAACATCACTCTGAAAATCCGCATATTCATCTGCATCTTTCAGTTGAATACCAATAAGGCCTTTATAAATACTTCCATATACCGGGCCATCCACCAATCCACCATCAATCGGATAATTTTTTAAATGGGTAAAAGCAGAATGCGGATCTACCGGTGTATCACCCCAGGAGGGCAAACCATATACCATACTGGTGCCCCAGGGGTTGCAACCAAAGAGCCAATCGAAGTTAGCTTGTTCCAATTCGGAGAAAGTTTTATCACCCGTTAATGTTTTATACCAATAACATTGAATAGCAAAGGAAGTGGTGAGATTATTACTGCACCAGATAAAGGGGATGCCCCGGTAAAAAGCATTTGCCTTTGCTTTATTCCAGACTTTTTGAATACCCTGTTTGTAATAGCCAATGACCGTATCTCTTCTTTTATCTTTTAATTGTTTGGCTAATTCATAATGACCGAGATTGATAAATGGATACCATTGATAATGTTTGGCAGTGTCTGCACCAATCCAGGGGGTGATGGGTTCTTGTTTAGCGAATTCATATGCATTTTTATATAGATCTTTTCCTAATGTTCTGCCGGCAAGTTGAGTAATATCTGCACCTTTAAAAAGATTACCAACTGCTGTTTCTGCTAATTCAAGGTCATCGATCCAGTTATCTTCTGCATAAATATAAGGCGATCGTACAGAGGCTGTTTGAGATACTCCTTTTTTTATGTATGCATATTGCAAAGCAGAATTTGCTTTATCGTTTAATAGTTTGCTATACTCCTTATTTTTTTTTAATAATTCTTTACCTAAAGCAAATGCACTGGCAAATTTGCCGGCCGTAGAAGAAGTCCCCGTTGTATTATTCATAAATTTTCCCCGCTGCTGCAGTTCACCACTTACAAAATAAACAGGTCGCTCTAAACCTTTACCATAATAGTTGGTGTCTTCCTTTGGTATCCTCATTCCCATATGGTCGCGGTCATCACCCAATTGATTGAACATCCAGTTTTCTTTCGGATGCATTTTCAATAACCAGTCCAATCCCCATTTCGCTTCGTCCAGCACATCGGCCATTCCATTTTTTCCGTCGAGACCATTGGCTTGTTTTTCATCCATAAATATTTTAGGAAAATCACGGTAAGCCATCAGCAAATGATATGTAGCATTGGCAGATGTGGCGCTGTACTGCAAATAATCTGATGCATCATGCCAGCCGCCTACCACATCGATATGGGTGCTGTCTTTGATCCCTTCTTTTTCTCCGTACAAAACATACCCATCATGTGTATGGCAACTATCTTT
>JANMLJ010000648.1:0-5302 GCA_031372465.1 Chitinophagaceae bacterium
TACTGAAGCCTTCATTGGTCAGCGTCCTGTTTCCTGATAAGGTCTGGTAGTCTATATCCGATCTGTTATTTGTTTGCTGGTAACTAAATGAAGGAGTTATCCGGATGGAATTCATCGAATCAACCTGGTAGAGTGTATTTAAATTAAACCGGTGGTTATTGCTCAGGTTATCCCTATAAGAATTTTGGTTATAGAAATAAGCCGATGGTAAAAAGTATTGCCGTTGTACATGACTTTCCTGGTTAGGATTAAACCGGTTATAAAAATAGTTGCTTTGAAAATCCAGTTTAGTGCCAATAATATTATTGTAATTCATTCCACCACCCCAGGCAGTATTGATACCGCTATTTCTTCCACCTGCATTAATACCCATGGCTGCAGCTTCATCACCGGATACATTTATATTGATATTGCCACCGCCGCCTCTTTGCATTCTTGCCAACTCGCCGGTAAAGTTGAGTATATCCATAAATGAAAATCCTTCGGCATTGGTATTGTTGCCCATTCCAATAGCAGAAAACTGCCTGGCGCCTTTGAAAGAGTTGACATTGAACTTTCCTTCATAGCGTTCTTTATTGCCAGCTCCGGCATTTACTTTCCCAAACACTCCTTTCTTTTTATCCTTCTTCAATTTCAGGTTGATCGTTTTTTCATAATTGCCGTCTTCAAATCCGGTCAACTGGGCCTGATCACTTTGTTTATCATACACCTGCACTTTATCTATTGCATCGGCAGGTAGATTTTTTGTGGCAACCTTAGGGTCATTGCCAAAAAACTCTTTACCATCCACCAGTACTTTTGTCACTTTTTCGCCTTGGGCTTTAATGGTGCCGTCTTTGTCCACTTTTACACCCGGCAATTTTTTTAATAGCTGTTCTACACTGGCATTAGGCTGAGTTTTAAATGAACCAGCATTGTATTGAATGGTATCTCCAACCAATGTAACAGGTGGGGCTTCAGCTTCCAATACTACTTCTTCCAGCACTTTCACCTTATCATTCATCACCACATTTCCCAGTTCAGCATTTTTAGCAGCTTCTGTTATGGTAAAATATTTATTGCTGTTGTGATAATTGATATGACTGATTAATACGCGGTATTCTCCATTTGCCAATCCGCTTACCTGAAACCGGCCATCATTACCCGTCATGGTAAAAGTTACCAGGGATGAATCTTTCCGTTCCAAAATTGTAACCGTGGCACCTGCCACTGTTTCTTTACTGATCGTATCAAAAGCAATGCCTTTTACAACACCATTTTTCTGAGCCAGTCCTGCTATTGTAAAACAAACCGGTAATAATAAAAGGAAAATTTTTCTCATTGTTTATCCATTTCAGCTACGAAAATATTCTTAGTTATTGGATTTCCGGGTTAAGGGTGCTTGGTTTAAGGTTAATGAAAGTTAATAAATGAGTCTGAATCATGAAGTCATTAGTCATGAGTTTATACTTCCGGTTCTCCGTTGAATAAATTTATCGGGATCTTTTTTTTCGCTTTGATAGTATTTTGTACAGGTAATTTCACTGCTTTTGTTCTCAATTTTGAGAAATTAGATTAATTGAAGGTCCGATTTATATAAATTTTTACATTTATTATATACTTTTAAATGTTTCACGGCCGTTAATCCTTAAATAAAATACCCATATGAAAAAAAGAACCCTAACACATCATTACGAATCCGCTAAAATTTACCAGCATTATTACAAACCATCCTTGAATTTTATCCGGTTGCTGAAATCAGTATTGTCCATTTTTATTTCTGGTTCGTCGCCGGCAGCCAGTACGTATAATAGAAGAAAATAAGTTGCCTTTATTCTTATATAAGAGTTTGTCTTCTGAACCCTGACAAACTACTATGCTTTTATCTGCGTAGTAGCAAAACGTCCCACCTTTCGGGGTGGGACGTCTTTTATTCATGCTCAATGTCTATTACTAATTAGTTCATTCGCATGTCACGCATATTTCTTTCCATCTGGCGGGGCATTCCCGGCATACCTCCACCATTATTATTTGCACCTCCCATTCTATTAAGGTTAAAAAGGAAGCTTACCATAAAATATCTTTTCAATACTACACTCCTGGTATCCTGGAAATAGTTATCACTAACACTACGTACTATGCTCTGGTTCTGATTCAGAATATCATTTACAGAAAACTTCAATTCTCCGTTCTTCTTTTTAAATAATTGTTTGCTGAAACTTGCATTCCACAGCGGTATACTCTGATTATACCCTGCTCCTAAACCAGTGTTAATTAAATAATTAAAATTAGTAGACAGGATAAAATTTTTCGGGAACGTATAAGTTACATCTCCTGAATAGGTTTGTGTAAAGTAATCAATTCCTTCCTGTGTAGGGTTCGAGTAAGTGGTCTTATTGTAAGTCACGTTTGCTTTTACGCCAAAATCTATTTTCGTTTTATTGATGTTGACACCCGCCCCTTGCGTAACATTGAATGTTTTAGAAATATATTCTACTTTCCTTAATAAACTTACATCGCGGCTATAGCCCATACTATTAGTCAGGTTAACACTCGAACCTTTTAGTTTAGGGTTTTTAAACGGTATCCCCAATGTAAAAAAAGACCTTGCATTATAAGCCCCGTTTACATTGGCATATCGTGTTATTTGTATCGGCCCCTGTACAGATATATCGTTTACAATTTTATTCTGTGTAGCATTAAAACTCAGGTTGGCCGCAATTAACTTAAACGTAAGTATATTAAAACTATTAAAGCCGATATTAAAGCCGTGGTTAAATTCCTGGTTAAGATTTGGGTTACCAATTTTTTGGTTAAGCGTATCCGTTACATCAGGCACGTTTTGCAATTGTGAAATACTTGGTTGATTCGTTCTTCCATTATAACTTATCCGCAGGTTTTTACTACGCGTTGGCGTCCAGTTAAAACTGGCAGTAGGAAAAAGATTGGTATAAGTATTCTTATTAATTGAATCTTTCCCTGTAAATGCCTGGTAACTCTGGCTTTCTAATGTAGCCCTTTGCACGCCCAATCCAAACTGGTAATTATACAATTTATTTTGTACCCGGAAGTTGGCGCCAAAGCGGTGTGCCAATAAGGTGTTTCTAAAATCATTGGTAAGCCGCAGGTTGGGCACATCATATTTACCAGAACCGGTATTATAATTATCTACCTCTTTATCAGATGTACTGATATTGTTAGTATAGGCATAGTTTAATTCCAGTAATTTATTCAAACCAAAGGGCTCTGTATAAGAAGTACTTAAAACATTATTATTGGTAGTAGTTTTTTGCTGACTAACCTGATTTTGTATCTGGGATCTGAAACGGTTTCCATTGGCAAGATAAAACTCGTTGTCAGAAAAAGTTAAGCCTTCGCTTTTACTATTACCAACAGAATTGTTCCAGCCAAGGGTTAGTGTTCTTCCTATTTTACCAAACTTGTGGCGGAATAAAAAATTATTACCAAGGTTAAACCCTTTTCTTTCGTTGGTATTATTCGTTCTGTTGGTAACAGCCAGGAATTCTGCTACTAAATTTTTTGAACGGGTGGAAGAAGTATCGTTATTAAAATTATTGGAGTTTTGAAATGTTAGTGATGGTGTATATAATATGGAGTTAGCTGAATCTATCTGGTATTCAAACCGAAGGTTAAACCGGTGGTTTTCATTTTTATTATTGGAAGTTGATTCTTTATTCAGCGTTATAATTGAATCACCATAAGTGGTTTGTCTCAGTATTGATTGTTCCTGGTTTGTATTGGAGTTTGAAACAAAATAGCTGCCTGAAATTTTTATTCTTTTTCCCCACTCATCAGAATAATTTAACCCCGTAGACAAAGATTTGATAATTCCGGTGCTTCCCCCGGTATTAAAGTTACCACCGCCAAAACTGCCGCCGCTTCGCATACCGCCGCCACCGCCACCACCAAAACTACCACCGCCACCGCCAAAACTAGCACCGCCGCCACCGCCGCCAAATCCGCTAAATCCACCCATTGAACTGATGATATCAGAAAACGAAAATCCCTGTTTATTAATATTATTGGTATTAAATAGAAGAGAGATCCTTTTACTACCATTAAACTTGCTGATACTCAAATTACCCTCGTATCGTTTATTGTCGCCAACGCCCAATAAAGCTCTTCCAAAATATCCCTTATTGCGGTCTTTCTTTAGTTTAATGTTGATTGTTTTGCTACGGCTACCATCATCTATTTTGGTAAATTTTGCCTGGTCACTCATATCATCAAATACCTGCACACTTTCAATCATATCCGCTGTCAGGTTTTTGGTAGCCAGTTTTGGATCATTTCCAAAAAATTCTTTTCCATCCACCAATACTTTTTGAACTGTTTCGCCCTGCGATTTTACATTTCCTTCTTTATCTACTTCTACACCTGGCAATTTTTTCAGCAAGTCTTCAGCAGTTGCATTTGGTAGTGTTTTAAACCCGCTGGCATTAAATTGTATGGTGTCATTCTTTACCTGTATGGGTGATTCGCTGCTAACAACAACGCCTTCCAGTGTTTTATAATCTTTTTGCACAAAAAGGCTACCAAGATCAACTACTTTTCCTGTTGACGTTATAGATACCATTTTTTTAAATTCCACATAGCCTTTGCTGGAAATAACTATCCGGTAGTCGCCTTCCCCCAAACCTTTTACTTCAAAAACACCCTGCTTATTAGATAGGGTAAAAGTAGCCAGGGAAGAGTCTTTGGCGTTTAGAACTGAAACAGTTGCGTCGGCAATAGGCTGTTTGGCTGCTGTATCAATCAGCTTTCCTTTGATATTTCCGTCAAATTTCTGGGCTTTTGCCGTGATTACCAGGGCAATAAAAAGGAGGGAAAAGGTAAAAATCTTCTTCATAATCAGTGTAATAAGTGTACGAAAATAGACGTAAGAAGGCTGAACAACCTTCGGAAAGTTATAAATTTGGGTGAAATAAAGGGTGAAACGGCCGTTTTAGCCGATGAATGGTGTTATTAAGCAAGTTTATCTGCCTGGAAATAAATAGTCTTTGTTCCGAATAAGAATTGCCCTGTCCAGATGCTGTCTTGATGACCTCCTGTAGCTAGATGATCCAATCATGAATAGATACTGGCCACCCAATAATCCAAATGCCAAATCCCTATTTGTTCTGATAAATGAAATGGCAGTAAGACCCGCAGCCATTGAAACAATCGACAGAATACGGCTAACAGTATTTTTTTTCTTAGAGATTTGGTATTGATCCAAACCTAAATCAGACATTGAAAACTCTTTTGAAAGCTCCTGAAAACTTATTCTTTCATTCCCTTTCATAATTGAACTGCCATACAT
>JANMLJ010000651.1:0-3933 GCA_031372465.1 Chitinophagaceae bacterium
GATGCGTATTGCATTGGGTTGAATAACAGTAAAACCATCCAGCATTTCAATTTCATGTTGCTTTAAAAATTGTGTTACAATTTTGGCCTTAAACGCTTGGATATTTCCTTCATCGGCTAAAAACATCATACGGTAACAGGATATATATTTTCTCCTTTGAGTGATTGGGCTGCAAAAGCAAGAGCTGCCTGTATCTGTTCTTTCGAAATATGGGGATGAGCCTCCTGGATATTTTCAATCGTTTCTCCTGAAGATAGCTTTTCAAGAATAAGTTCAACAGTAATGCGGGTCCCTTTAATGACAGGCTTACCCATCATTATTTTGGGATTTACTTCAATAAATTGAGCTATATCCATTGTTGAATATTTTATACAAGGTACAAAATATTCTTTTGCTGCATAATCAGTTGCTACTGGGGGAGGACCTGGATTAATTCTTCTTCGTGAGCAGGGGCTATTTTTTCCCAATAAGTGCGGTTTATGAACTGTAAAAGGATTAAATGGCAAAAACCAAAACTTCGCTATCTGCCTGAGATTTAGGAATACGGATTTTTTCTTCTTTCAATCCTTCCAAATGAAACTGGATAGCGCCAAATATATTTTTCTCCACTATTACTTTTGTTTTACCAGTTGCTATTACCCCGGGTATATCAGGTACATAAGCCGAATAACCTGTTTTTGTTTTCTCATACACCACTAAATACTTTATCATTTCTTTACTATTTGGGCTTGTTTAAAAATACTATTTAATGTTCCGGGTGCAATATCATCGGACATTTTATGAACTGACACTGTTACTAATCCCTTCTTAACGGGATGTTTATATTGTTTATGACTTCCTTTCTGTCTAGACAAATATCAGCCATCTTGTTCCAATAATTTGGTCACCTCTTTGGCTTTCATAAAGCAAATTACAAAATTTTATTTGCAAGGGGGGACACAGTTTTATCGAAAAAGCCACCGAAGTGGTGGCTTAATTTTTTATTTCTTTTTCGTTGCTTTTTTAGATGCTACCTTCTTCGCAGCCGCTTTCTTTTTTGGTGCAGCCTTCTTCTTTCCAAACGCATTTGGCACCTGCGCCGCTATCATTGCTTTGATATCTTCCAATGGAATCAGGGCCGCTTCGTCAGCAGAATATTTTGTACCATCTGCCTTCAGGTTGAGTTTTAAAATCTTTTTACCAAACTTCAGCACAGGGCCCCATCTTGCATTCTCCACCGATATTTTTTCATCTTCCCAGCGTTGTATGTAGCGGTTGGCTTCTTTTTTTACTTTGGCATCAAGGAGTTCATCCATTTCTGCCTGGTTCAGATTGTCAAAGTCATATCTTCTCGGCACATTCACAAACATCCCATCCCATTTTATATAAGGGCCAAATCTGCCTTTGCCTTTGGTAATAGGTTTCTGTTCGTAAGTACCTACCGGTGCATCAGCAATTTGCTTTTGCTTTATATGCTGAATGGCTGTCGCTAAATCCACTGTAGAAAGATCAGTGCCCTTGGGAAGTGAAATAAATTCTTCCCCCCATTTTACATATGGTCCGAAGCGGCCAACATTAACCGATACTTCTTTTTCTTCAAAAAGACCCATTGACCCCTGGGCTCCAAACAAGATCATTGCTTCGTCGTAAGTAATCGTTTCAATACTTTGCCCGGTTGGTATTTTAGCAAATCGGGGTTTCTCTTCATCATCTGCTACACCTATTTGAATCATAGCTCCGTATCGGCCCATACGAGCAAATACAGGCTTTCCGCTTTCAGGATCTATTCCTAATTCCCGTTCTCCTTTTATACGCTCTGCATTTTCAATGGTATTCTCCACATCTTTTTTGAATGGAAGATAAAATTCATCTATTACTTTATTCCATTGCATCTTGCCTTCAGCCACTTCATCAAACTCTTCTTCAATCCTTGCAGTGAAACTATATTCCATGATATCCCCAAAATATTGCTTCAGGAAATCTGTTACCACCAATCCCAGATCAGAAGGGAACAATTTAGATTTTTCTGCACCGGTGTTTTCCTGCTCCATGATCTTACTCACGTTATCTTTCTCCAGTTTGAATACCCGGTAATCACGACGCGTACCTTCCTTATCTCTTTTTTCTACATATCCTCTTTTTAAAATAGTAGAAATGGTTGGAGCATAGGTAGAGGGACGACCAATGCCCAACTCTTCCAGCTTTTTTACCAATGAAGCTTCCGTATATCGGGGCAAAGGACGACTAAATCGTTCTGTTGCTTTCATTTCTTTAAGTGGCAGTTGCTGACCAACAGTTAATGGTGGCAACATACCTTCATTTGCATCTTCTTCCAGTTCTTCCTCATCTTTATCTTCCCGGTAAACTTTTAAAAAGCCATCAAATTTCAATACTTCACCAGATGCTGTCAGTTCATCTTTATTGGTAGAAATTTCAATTTTTGCCGTGGTCTTTTCCAACTCCGCATCTGCCATCTGGCTGGCCATTGTTCTTTTCCAGATCAGTTCATATAATCTTACCCATTCCTGTTCTTCAATAGAAGAATTGCTGGTATAGGTAGGTCTTATTGCTTCGTGCGCCTCCTGTGCATTTTCATTTTTATTTTTAAATTTTCTGAACTGGTGATATTTTTCACCATACATGCTTTTCACGGTATTGGTAATATCGCCTAATGCTGTATTACTCAGGTTAACACTATCCGTACGCATATAAGTTATATATCCATTTTCATACAACTTTTGAGCAATCTGCATGGTTCTGGCCACACCATAACCTAATTTCCTCGATGCTTCCTGTTGTAAGGTAGAAGTAGTAAATGGGGGGGCAGGGGAACGTTTGCCCGGTTTTACCTGTATATCTTTAACTTTATAGTCAGCGCCAATACAAGTTTTTAAAAAGGCTTCTGCATCTTCCGCTTCATTTTGTTTTTTACCTTCAGCAACAAATATTACTTGTTTATCAGAAACATCTTTTGCAGTAAATAATCCTTCTATTTTAAAATTACTGGTTGCCAGAAATGCATTGATTTCTCTTTCTCTTTCGGCAATAATTCTTACCGCCACACTTTGCACTCTTCCTGCGCTCAGGTTATTGCGCATACTCATTTTTCGCCAGAGAACGGGGCTAAGTTCAAAGCCGACTATTCTGTCTAAAATCCGGCGTGCCTGTTGGGCCATCACCAGGTTCATGTCCAATAACCGGGGGTTTTGAACAGCAGATTGAATAGCCGTTTTAGTAATCTCATGAAAAACGATACGCTTGGTCGTTTTGGGGTCAAGTCCCAGCACTTCACACAAATGCCAGCTAATGGCTTCACCCTCACGATCCTCATCCGTTGCCAACCAAACTTCACCGGATTTCTTTGCCAGTATTTTAAGGTCATTTACTACCTTTTGTTTGTCTTCAGGTACAATATAACGGGGTTCAAAATTTTTTTCCAGATCTATACCCATACCAGCTTTTTCCAGATCGCGGATATGGCCGAAACAACTCTTTACCTGGAAATCAGTTCCAAGTATTTTCTCGATTGTTTTCGCTTTCGCAGGGCTCTCTACTATCAATAAATTTTTGGCCATAATATGTAAAATATTAAAAAAATATCCTCCGGATTTTAAATTTTTCAGGCGGAAAATCAACCTGATTCCGATACTAATCGGATGCCGGCGGATACTATAAAACCGCTTTTCAGCGGCCGCAAGTTAGGACAAGGTTAATAAATTTTTCGGGAAAACAATTTTAATCCTATCGGGTTGATTACATAGAAGGGGTAAATACGTGGAATAACTACCTGAAAATCAACTATAATTTAGTTTTTAAATAAGTCTGGATACTTTCCGCCCATCTCTTGTATTCTTTAGCAGATGGATGAAGTCTGTCATTTGCCAGTAAGGTGATATCTGTAGCGGCTTCTCTAGTCCAGGGAGTAATATCTATATAATGAACTGAATATTGGTT
>JANMLJ010000652.1:0-5161 GCA_031372465.1 Chitinophagaceae bacterium
AACGGCGCCTTTGTAATGAATCTGAATTAAAAATATTTCTTCAGCAATTTATTTAAAAGATATGGGCGGCTTTTATAGCGCATGTGCTTTCGTAAGAAATAAACTAATCAACCTAGATTAGGTGTAACTTAGGTTTGCCTAAATCTTAGATATGAAAAAATTGATTAGTTGCTGTCTTCTGGGTATTTGTTTAAGTTCCTATTCACAAAACATAGATGTTAGTAAGCCTTACGAAAAATCTGCCGCACTAATCAATACTTTTTCTGCTTCCGGCACACCTTATATCGATGCCAAATTTGTAAGAATGGTATCAGGATCTCCCTTTTTTGATGATAAAATGATGCAGGGTATTCTTATATCGATAACGGGTATTGAGTATAGAGAATTAGCTATCCGGCTCAATCTGATGGAATCGCATATAAATTTTTTAAATGACAAGCAGGTAGAAATGTTAGTGGCTATTCCTATACGGGAATTAACCTTGCTGGATACTTTAAATAAGAAAAAATATCATTTTATTCATTCTGATTTTATTGAAACATATGAAAAAACCGAAAAAGGTTTTTATCAGGTATTACAAAAAGGTAAAGCCTGCTTATATTCATTTTACAAAAAGACAATTAAGGAAACCAGGGCATTTAATGCTGCTACTTTTGAGCAAAGTATTCAAACTGATGTGACGCATCTCGTGCTTCTTGATGGGCGATGGAAAAAATTTAATAAGATAAAAAGCCTCCCTTCTCTGCTTAGCGACAAAAAAAATGAAGTGCAGAAATATATCGACAAAAATGATTTATCGGGATACAAACAGGAAGATGTGGAATTGGTGATCCAATATTATAATAGTCTTTTTGAAAACAAACTTTGATTAGGAAAGACTCAATTACCTTATGAAATAATCTACTGAAGTAATCATACATTAAAGGCCCCTAAAAGGAGCTATCGATCTTAGTGTTCTCAATTCTTAACACCTCCAATTTTTAGAAGCTAACCTATTTGTTCTAAAACCCGTATTTTTTGATGGTTTGGTTTCTACCTGAAAAATGATGGTTACTCTCTACAAACTTCTAGTTATAGCTTAAGTAAAAAAGGTGCTTTTGAGATGAATTTGAATTGAGTTAGATTTGCGCCTTCCTTATCGTTTGCTTGCCCCAATTATTTACAATTATGAACAAAAAAATTCAGTCTGCCCTCATCTCTGTATTTTACAAAGATGGCCTTGAACCTATTGTACAAACGCTGTCTGAACTCGGCGTTATTATCTATTCCACCGGAGGCACCCAAACATTTATTGAAAAACTGGGAGTAAAAGTTATACCAGTGGAAGACCTGACTACTTATCCTTCCATTTTAGGAGGCCGGGTAAAGACACTGCATCCTTCTGTATTCGGCGGCATTTTAGGAAAAAGAGATGATGATACCCATGTACAGGAAATGAAACAATATAATATTCCTGAAATTGACCTGGTCATTGTAGATCTCTACCCCTTTGAAGAAACGGTGGCTTCCACAACTGACGAAAAAACGATTATAGAAAAAATTGATATCGGTGGGCCGTCTATGATCCGTGGAGCGGCTAAAAATCATAAAGACGTAGTAGTAATTGCCAATAAAGCTGACTATCCTTTATTAGAAGCAATACTTAAAGAACAAAACGGCGAAACATCATTGGAACAAAGGCGGTTATTTGCCATCAAAGCATTTGATGTGTGTACTGCCTACGATACAGCTATTTCAAATTATTTTCACCAGCTCTCAGTAACTACTCCATTTAATAAAGAAGAAAAAATAATGCGGTATGGTGAAAATCCACATCAGAAGGCAACATTTTTTGGCAACCTTGATGAAATTTTTGATCAGTTGAATGGCAAAGAACTTTCGTATAATAATTTGGTGGATGTGGATGCAGCTGTTCAATTAATCGAAGAGTTTGTCCCTCCCCCTCTCCACTCCGTGGAGAGGGGGTCGGGGGGTGAGGTCTTTGCCATCATCAAGCATACAAATGTTTGTGGAATTGCCCAACGCCCAACTATAAAAGAAAGCTGGGATGCTGCCCTTGCTGGTGACCCGGAAAGTGCTTTTGGAGGTGTATTGGTTTGTAATGGTACTATTGACAAAGCAACAGCTGAAGCCATCAATGAAATTTTCTTTGAAGTTTTAATAGCCCCTGTATTTGATGAAGATGCATTGACAATTTTAAAATCGAAGAAAAACAGGATACTTCTTAAAGACCTGTCTGCCGGACAGGCAGGCAAAGCTCAGAGCAAAAGCAATTCGACAGAAATGTACCGGTCTTTGCTGAATGGAGTACTTATACAGGGAACAGATGAAGGCAACTTCAAAGAATGGAAAGAAACGGGTGGAAGAGAAACTACAGGTCTGGAAAAAGAAGATTTAATTTTTGCTAATATTGTTTGCAAACATTTAAAATCAAATGCAATTGCACTGGTGAAAAATAAACAGCTTATCGGAAAAGGCTGCGGACAAACAAGTCGTATTGATTCATTGCGACAGGCCGTTGAAAAAGCAAAACAATTTAATTTTGATTTAACAGGAGCTGTAATGGCCAGTGATGCTTTCTTTCCTTTTGATGATTGCGTAAAGCTGGGACATAAAGAAGGCATTAGTGCTTTTATTCAACCTGGGGGGTCAATAAGAGATAATGATTCCATTGAATTTTGTAAAGAAAATAACCTGGTGATGGTCATTACAGGTCTGAGACATTTTAAACACTAAAATCATAAAGGGCACAACAAATTATTTCTATCACTAAAATATATAAGTCAGCCGCCCGGTACGGAAGACATAGTAGTATGAATTTCTTTGATTTTAATAAAACAATTCTTCAAACATCTGCCGACTCTTTAAAAAAGTTAGCGGTATTCAACCCGTTAACAATTCGCAAAAAAGGCACAAGGTCAAAAGCCATTTTTGCACTGGCTTGTGTTTGTATTTTATGGGGTACCACCTGGATCGCCTCCAAGGAAGGTGTAAGCCATATGCCTGCCCTGCAATTGGCGGCTATCCGTCAATTGATTGCTGGCACAATGTATGTTTCGTTTTTTCTTTATAAAGGAATTCCTTTACCTAAAGGAAAAGAGTGGATACCGGTATTAGTGTTGAGTTTGCTTAATTTCATCATGAGCAACGGCCTCAGCACCTGGGGTGTTAAATATATATCAGCAGGACTTGGTTCCATTATGGGCGCTATTTTCCCCTTATGGCTGGTGATCATCGGTTTGTTTGTTGCTAAAGAAAAAATTCCGCAGAAAGCTTACATAGGTTTACTGTTGGGTTTTGCTGGTGTTTGTGTTATTTTTTATGAACACCTGCAGGATTTTCTTATTCCTGATTTTCGGCTTGGTATTATCTTATCGCTAATCGCTACCTGGACATGGGCATTTGCTACGCTTTATACAAAAAAACAAGCGGCAAAGTTTAATCCCTACTTCAGCCTGGGTCTTCAAATGCTGATATCCGGAATATCATTGTACACTTTTACTACATTAACAGGAAATACTATTCCCCTTACCAAAATTCCATGGGAATCATGGGTCTCTATCGCTTATCTTATCATCTTTGGTTCATTGATTGCATTCATTTGCTATTTATATGCTTTGCAAAATCTTCCTACTGAACAGGCGTCCATCTATGCCTATATAAATCCAATGGTGGCAGTATTGTGTGGTTGGTTAATCTTTCATGAAAAGGTTACCATTTTTATTACTATCGGCGGATTGGTAACATTGCTGGGAGTGTACTTAGTTAATAAAGCTTTCAAAATAATTCCACCGCCGGAGCAACCGGAAACCGAAGGAATTTAAGTTGTTCTTCCGGCCTCCATCTGACTTTTAACCTCCTGAATAAACTGATAATAAATTTCTCTCCAGCCATTGAATCGTTGATCGGTGCCTAAAAAAGTATTATGCCAGATGATGATAAATGTTCCGTTTACTTCTTTTACCTGTTGATAATAATATCGCATTTCTTCTAACGCCTGTTCCGGAGAAAATTTTTGTTCAAAAAAAGAGTTGGCTTCCATATAGCAGAATGGATGCAGCAGCAGGTTAGTTATTTCTTCTTTTTCCAGATCATACCAATAAAATGCAGAAGCTACAGAAGCCCTGAATCCATTGATACTTCCATAACCCATCGAAAAATCTTCTTTTATACCGGCATCAATAAGATTACGGAAGCTTTGTGGTAATGTAAATCGTATAAAATGAAAGCGGGATGAATTGATCTTTGCCCTGGAAATATATTCCAGTGTTTTAATTTCCTTATTTAATAGGGAAGGCTCATCACCACTCTGCCAGGAAGGATGAATACCAATTTCATATTTATCTGCATGGCGTTTTATTAAAGTCTGCAAAGCTGTTTCTTTGGGTAAAATATTTTTATCATATTTTCCAGTCCGCTCCGAAACAAGGAAAAAATAACGGGGTGCAATCTTAGTTGGCCGGTGAAGGTTGTCTATCCAATCATAAGCATCAAAAGGATCCTGCTCCTTATTATCCAATACTTTTCTTCGTAAAGAAAAATTGCCCCATTTCGCTTTTAAGAGATCCTTAATAGCAGCACCCGCACTCCTCCACCACTCTTTATATTTATAGGAATATGCTTCGTCAATATCGTAAGTAGGGAGGAAAGTGAACGGTGATTGGTGAATAGTGAATGCTGTAAATTTTTGCTTCAGTTTTTCTTTGAAGCTCTCCAACCAAATATTGATTAAAGGTTTATCAAGAAACCCTTGTTTAAATGCTACTGAATTTTTATGCCCATAACGTCCATACATATCTTTCTGATATGGCTGATACTCCTCGTAACGGCTAAGTAAATAGAAAGTGGCTGCAAAGATGTCGAAAGGAAATTCACCGCTGGTTCTGAAAAAACACGGGTTATCATTAGCCTCAAAAAAAGTAATAGATTGTTGATTACATCCTTTTTCAAACAATAAAGAATGAGGTTGAAACCAAAAATCATTCTCCGCTATTTTGTCAATAGTATAATTTATACGTGGGCCTTCAAAATCCAGATATGCTGCTTTTTGATCAGTAAGGATAAAAGGTTTACCCATCAATTCATTTCCAATAAAATCGCAGATATACCGGAGCCGGTTTGTTATGGTTGTACTATAAACAATCATTTTGCTTAACTCTTC
>JANMLJ010000689.1:0-7631 GCA_031372465.1 Chitinophagaceae bacterium
CCGCAAAGTGGTGTTATCATACCACCGGCATCTCCAATCATCAGCAGATTATTTTCTACTTGCTTTTTTGTGGCAAAACTTATTTGTGCGATGGTAACCGGTTCCTGAAAAAGCTTTTCTCCATTACTCAGAATATTTTTCAAATGTGGATTCGCTTCCAGTACATTTGTTTCTAACGCAGCGATTGAGTTTCCGTTTTCCTTTAAGTTTTGGGCTGTTGTGAGATAACAAAGGCAGCACTTGCCATCCTCTACTTTTGAAATACCGCAGTAGCCATCTTTAAAATTATGCAGGGCTATCAGGTCATCGGGCCACTCAGTTTTTATGTGGTATTTTACACCAATGTAATTATTCAGCCCTTTATTTTTTGCTGATACAAACTTTCGTTTCCACTTTACATCAATGTTGCTTCTTTTGCCAAAACAACCTGCCGCAACGGAAACATTTATAGCCCCTATTGCCGAATGAATGGCAAAGGAATTATTCTCATAATGTATATCATCCACTTTTATCCCTTCTTGTATATGTACGCCGTTAGCTTTTGCCAACTTGTATAATTCGTAATCAATAAGGTAACGGCTTATACCAATGCCACCAAGGTCAAGCCGCTGTTCTATTCTATTTCCATTTGGTGCTGTAACCAACAGGCGACTGATAACAGGTAAGTGCATGTCGGTAAGTTGCAGACCAAGGCTTTCCAAAAAATCCCGGCTCTCCAGGCTGATATATTCGCCGCATACCCGGTGAAAGGGATACGTCTCCTTTTCAAATAAAATAGTTTTAAACCCTGCCCTGCTGCATTGTATTGATAAGGCAAGCCCTGCAAGTCCCCCACCGATAATGGCAATATCAAAAGTTATATCGTCTTTCAAATTTATCAGTGGTGTTTACTCCTCTTTAATAAAAGCTTAATATCTCAAATGTAAGTGATGGCCGCCAACGGGGTTTAATGCTATTCAGTTCTTTCATGTTCCGCATTGCGTTTTGAAAAGACCGTTTTGTAAACTCAGGCATGGGGCGAAGCTATGAAGGTTTCCATTGTTAACCCCGGGCCAAAGGCTGCACCAAATATATCAGTGGAGGCATCATTGCCTGCAGTTGCAGTTCCCTTTTTCAATGATTGCATTATTTTTTTTAGTACAAATAAAATAGTGGGTGATGACATATTGCCGTATTCTTTTAATACTTCGTAGCTTTCTGCAAGCTCCCCGTTTTTAAAACAAAGGCTTTTGTGAATAGCATCCAGTATCCGCTTGCCCCCGGGATGGATGCACCAGTGTGCTATACTTTCTTTCGAATAATTTGCTTTTGCCATTGCCCTGTTCATTAAGGGTTCAAAATCTTCTTCAATTAAATCAGGTACATAACCACTCAGCGTCATTAAAAAGCCGGAAGAGGAAAGCTCCCAGCTCATATCACTTTTACCTTTTGTAATTATTTCGGAATAAAAACTTTTCAGATATATTCCTTTGTGATCATATTCATCCGGTGTAACTAGAACTGCGGCAGCCCCATCTCCAAATAAAAGGCTGGATGCCATATTATCCCTGGTAGCTTCCTTTTGAAAATGCAGGGTACATAATTCTGTACATACTATCATCACTTTTGCTCCCATTTCTGTTTTGCAGATAGCATCGGCCATTTTTAACGCATGAATGGCTGCATAGCAACCCATAAAATTGATACTGCTGCGATAAATATTTTTAAGCAGGTCGAGTGATTCAACAACCTGTAAATCCAGCCCAGGTGCACTCATGCCGGTACAGCTTACTGTAATAAGGTGAGTAATTTCTCCGGGACGAATAATTCCGTTTACACAATCACGGATGGCATCTACTGAAAGTGGTGCTGCATTTTTTTGGTACCACATCATCCTTTGTTCCAGCGGGGGGAATGGTTCAATTGCTTCCGTTTGAGGATAAAATTTCCACTCAGTAATATCATGACTGTAATCTGCAATAGCTGAATACCTTGTTTGGATGCTGCTCTGGTTGTAGAGGAACCGAAGTTTTCTTGCTTCGGCTGTATCTAGTGCAAATACCGTTTGCATAAACTGTAAAATACGTTGCTGTTCATGCTTGTAAGCAGGCACGGCCGTACCGATGGAAATAATTTTACTCAAAAGAATTTAATATTAATATAGTTATAAACGCAAAATTGGTGCATACAGATGCCAGCAGGTTCATTTGCATGGTGTTTTTAAAATTGGCTGCTGCATCATCCTTCCACACCTTTCTCGCCCAAATAAAAAAATAGACCAATACAGGTATAAAGAAAAGTTGCAGCACAAAAAATTTTGTTTGCTGCAATGTGGCAATAAACCAATAAGCCAGCATACCAAAAGCAACAGAATAAACGATGGCCGTAAATATAAATGTACCCTTGTAACCCAGCAGATAGCTGATGGTCGTTACTCCATCCTGCTTGTCGGCAGTATGCTGATATATTTGTGTAAGCGGATAAAAGCCGCCGATTAGTAAACTTGCCGCCAGCATGGTTTGCCAGGGAGCATGTATGCTTTTAGTTGAGTCGCTGCCATGATAGACGAGCCAGAAGGAGACAGCCCCTTGAAAAAAGACAACCGTTAAGTAACCGATAACAGGATATTGTTTCAATCGTATGCCCCGGTAGCTGTATGCCCTTGATGCGATAATGTATAATAATATACCCGCTGCAAAATACAAGCTAATCACTAAGCTTAACGTAACGGCAATGACATCCATCAAAACTGTGGTATAAAATAACTGGCAGGTTGGTTGAAGAGGGCTTTCTAATCCGCCGATTGCCGTCTCATCCCTGTCCATATATGAATTGTAACCATTGCTGGCGGGGTACACCAATAAATGAAGTATAATAAATACCAGTATGGCATGTGGCCAGTTTATAACCGGGGTTTGGCTCAATGCAAACCAATATACCGGCATCAGAAAAAAAGAGAAGTGAAAACGCAGCAATTGTATGGTTGATTTTTGAAGCATCCAATCAATATACAGGGTTTTTTAGTAAAAAGTTTCTTTTGGAAAACCAACTACCTTAATTCTTTGTATATATTTTTTTGTTTTCAAAATTTCTGTTTATGTCCAAAAAAATAATCTCCTGGGTGTTAAGAATTGTGGCAGCATTGCTGTTACTTCAAACTTTGTTCTTCAAATTTACCGGGGCTGAAGAGTCCGTTTATATTTTTTCTCAATTAGGGGTAGAACCCTGGGGCCGTATTGCCACCGGCTGTATGGAACTGATTGCAGCAGTATTATTACTCTTACCTGCTACCATAATACCCGGAGCATTATTAGCCATTGGCATCATGACCGGGGCAATAGCTTCACATATTTTAAAATTAGGCATTGTGGTACAAAACGATGGAGGCCTTTTATTTGTATATGCCTGTATTGTATTATTTAGTGCCATTATTCTGCTTGTTTTGCACAAACAGCAGTTAATTCTGTTTAAACAAAAACTCAAAATATAACCACTGTTATGAACAAATCATTAATAATTGTAATGCTGATAAGCCTATCAACGCAGCTTTATGGACAAAAAAATAGCTCCGCCAATAAATCTGCTTCCTTTACTGCTGCAATTGGAAGCAGTGAATTTTCTACTGCCTTTGCCTACCAGCATCTATGGAAACTGGGTAAAAAAGATAAATTCGGCATTGGTGCAGGTGCCCGCCTTACCAATTATTTTGGCAGTAATAAATATTATACCACAGCCCCTGCCAAACTGACCAGTGGCAAAACAGGACCTGGTGTTTTCTTTGCCGATGATATTCCACAAAACATAGATTCTGTATTATTTAAAAAAACGCAGGCCAATGCACTCAACTTGTCCATTAATTTTGATTACAAAATTTATAAGAAAATAACTATAGGTTTTAATATTGATGCCATTGGGTTTACTGTTGGCGGCAGCAAAAACGGCTCTTACCTGGGAAATAATGGCGCAGGAGCAGCTACTTCCGGAAAACCAACCGGTTTTAATTTATTATTGGTAAGTGATAACGACTTAGGTTCTCTTAATAGTGAGTTTTATGCTCAATACAAATTCAATAAAAAGTGGGGTGCTAAAATAGGGTTCCAGTTTTTATTTGTAGAGTACACCACCGATACTAAAGTGCAGACAACACCAGACGGGCAAAAAAATGACCGGTTCAGGAATAAGTCGTCAGCTATTTCATTCGGCGTTACACGTCAGCTATAAAAAATAACTCACTTAAAACGAATTATCATGAAATCTTTATTAATCGTTGCGGCAGTTTGGACATTATTACTTTTTTCTGCATGTATCAAATCTGATTCAGGAACCCCTGCCACACCTCCAACTAACGATACATTTAATCCTGCAACTGCAACATTGCTTAAACAAGGATCTTTCAGTGGGAATATGAGTTACAACGTAAGTGGTTCAGTAAAACTGTATGACTACCAGGGAAAAAAGTACATCTATTTTGAAAACTTCAGCAGCTCTAATGGGCCTGATTTAAAAGTGTATTTAGCTACCAGCAACACAGCATCGCAATTTGTTACTCTTGGCGCATTAAAAGGTGTTTCCGGTGCACAGGCTTATTTAGTTAACAACCCGCCGGATTTTAATCAGTATAATAAAGTGTTGATATGGTGCCAGCAGTTTAGTGTGTTGTTTGGCGCATCAACAATACAATAAAATAAATGAATTTGTACTTAAAAAAAATAAATATGAGAGGTTTAAAAATTACAGTAATTTCTTTATTGATATCCGGAATAATATGTGGTCAAAAATATACGCCTATAGATGCCGAAAGTAAAGTGCATTTTGTTATTAAGAATTTCGGCATTAGAACAGGAGGAGACTTTACAGGGCTGAAAGGAAGTATAGTATTTGACCCGAATGCTTTGAATACTAGTTCGTTAAACGTAACTGTTAATTCTAACACTGTAGATACAGATAATGGAACCAGAGATAAACATCTTCGTAAAGAAGAATATTTTAATGTAGAAAAATATCCACTTATCAAGTTTGTGAGCACAAAAGTTACCAAAAGTACTGTTGCAGGAAGGTTTTATGTTTTCGGCAATCTTACTATTAAAGACGTTACCAAACCTATTGAATTTGGATTTAGTGCCAAGGCTGTTTCAAGCGGCTATGAATTTAACGGAGAGTTTGAAATTAACCGCCGTGATTTTGGTGTAGGTGGCAGCAGTATTTCCATGTCAGATAATTTAAAAGTAACCCTTGCTATAACGGCAAAGAAATAAACTGACAGATGAAAAAAAAGATAGAACCTGTTTTACTTCAATTAGCCGACGTATTACATCAGCTATCTGATGCAGAATATACAACACCGAGTAGTTTACTCAACAATAGCTCGGTAGGTGCACATACCCGCCACATAATTGAATTATTTCATTGCCTGATTACCGGCTACCATACAGGAACAATTAATTATGATGACAGAAAACGGGATAAAAAAATAGAATCAGATCGTTTTTGGAGTACACAGTTACTTACAGGCATAATTGAGGAAATGGACAAGCCGAATAAACTCCTAAAATTAAAAAATCAATTTTTTGAAGTGGAAACCGAATTTCTGGAGATAGATACAAATTTCTTCAGGGAAGCAATATATAACCTTGAACATACCATCCACCATATGGCGCTGATACGGGTAGGCATTAATGAAGTAGCGTTAATAAATCTCACTGAAAACTTTGGAGTTGCAGCTTCCACCATACAATATAAAAAAGCATGTGTACAGTAACGTATGTGCCATCCAACGATGGATATTACTTGGTAAGTAATCGGGATGAAAAACGTACCCGTAAAAAAGCATTATTACCTGTAGAATATTCCCTTGATGGCACAAAAGTTATTTTTCCAAAAGATGCAGATGCCAGCGGCACCTGGATTGTTTTAAAAGAAAACGGTGATTCATTATGTCTGCTGAACGGTGCATTTATAAATTTTACTGAAACAGATAAATACAGCATCAGCAGAGGCAAAATTGTATTGCAGATTGCTTCATGTTTTGATACGCTTATTGCATTTCAATCTATTCCGCTTACAGAAACTGCCCCATTTACATTGATACTGATTAATAACTCCAGGCTGTGGGAATGCAGGTGGGATGGTGAAAAAAAATACTATAAATTGATGGATGGACACACTGCACATATATGGAGCAGTGCAACACTGTATAATACTGAACAGCAAAAATTGAGGCAACAGTGGTTTAACAAATGGGTGAGTGAAAACCCATCTGCCTGTCTATATAGTTTATTTCATTTTCATAAAAATACCGGCGAAGGCAACCCCGAAATTGATTTGGTAATGAACCGGGATGACAAATTATTTACCGTTAGTATAACCGGCATTGCCGTTAATTCATCTGGTAGTTTAATGCAGTACATAGATTTAAAAGACAATGATAGTACAACAATTGGCTTCTCCCCGGAACGAGCATCCCTATAAATCAAAAGCACCAATAAAAAGAATAGCTCCTTTTTTTATTAAACTCTTTAACTGGGAGTATTGGAGCTTTGGCGTTATTTATACCCCCATTTATTTTTACTGGTTTTATTTGTGTATCCGTGCAAGGAGCTTATTTTTCTTTTCTGCGGCTAATCCCAGCATTGAAAATGGCGGTTTCCTGATGGAACACAAAAGTGATATTTATAGGCTGATACCGCAACTGTATTACCCAAAAACCTTTTTAGTAGAGCCGGGCTATACCATAGCACATATTGCTTCTATGATCAGGAAAGAGTCATTCAATTTTCCCGTAATTGTAAAGCCCGATATTGGTGGCAAAGGCCGTGGCGTAAAAAAAATTGATACCATACAGGAAGCTGCTCTTTATATCCATCACTGTAATTTCCCGATGCTGGTGCAGGAGTTTATTGATTACGAGATGGAAGCCGGTATTTTTTATTACCGCTATCCATGGAAAGAGAAAGGTTCTGTTTCGGGTATTGTTGCTAAAGAATTTTTAACTGTAACCGGCGATGGTATTGCTACCATTGAACAATTGCTGCAGCAAAATCCACGGTATATTTTGCAATTGCCAGCTTTAAGAAAAATGAAAGAAATTGATTTGAAGATGATGCCGGAACTGGGTGAAGAAAAAATAATAGTACCATTTGGCAACCATGCCCGTGGGGCAAAATTTATTGATGCTTCTGATAAAATTAACCCGGCTTTAGTAGATTCGATTGATGAGATTTGTAAACAGATACCGGATTTTTATTATGGCCGTTTAGATATAAAATTTACTAATTGGGCAGATTTAAACGAAGGTAAAAATCTTAGCATAATAGAACTGAATGGCGCAGGCAGCGAACCCACCCACATGTACGACCCTTCGCATTCAATCTTTTTTGCCTGGAAAGAAATCATCCGCCACTGGAAAATTCTACGGCGCATCAGTAACTGGAACCATAAAAATAATAACTATCCTTACCTCAGTTTCAGGCAGGGTATAAAAATGTTTAAGGAAAATAATATTGTAGAAAAAAAATTGGATACGATGTTATAAATACATCCCAGAAAACCAGTAGCCTTCAGTTAATAAAGCTTTAGTAACAAGGCTTTTATTTCAGCAAATCTTTTCGATGGCAAAAAATGATTTTCGATTTTTTCTTTTTCGTCTTCAAAAA
>JANMLJ010000694.1:0-1530 GCA_031372465.1 Chitinophagaceae bacterium
TCCACCCTTTCTTTAAAAGCAATATTACCGGTACTTGCATACATCATTGCACAGGCTGACAAATAATGACCTAATGTATGACCGGATATACCGTCTTTTTCCCAACCACCATAGATAGAATCTTTCACTGGCAAGCCTGCATGTTTATAAAACCGGTATAATAACCGGTCCGGTTTTATCACTAATAAATAAGCACTGTCCAGGTCCATGGCATGACGGAAAGGGCTGTTCAATAATTTTACCTGATTGAGGTTAAATGAATATGCTTTTACCGGCACCACCGGTTTTACTTTCATTTTAGAAAAATTACTTTCCGGCACATAGGATTGTGCAGAGCAGGCAAACAAAGAAAAACATAAACTAAGAAACAGAATACACTTTTTCAGCATAGCTTAATAATTGACCTTTATGTTACTGATTTTAGTTGGCAGCCATAACTGCATTTCATTTTTGCCCCGATTGGCCCATGCATAATAAGGAATAGCGGTAATTTTTTTCTTCTCCGTTATTACTTCAGTGCCGTTTTCATTTACTGTCAGAACAGGCAGTTCAGCCTGAAGGGCAATAACATTTTCAGATAATACTTTGTAGGGGACTGCCGTAAAGGATGCATTTTCCGGCACAACGATATTCCATGCTTTGTTATCATTATCAGCCCCCTCAATACAATATACTAATGGGCCACGTTGAATGGCAATTCTATTATTATCCTGTTTCAATGAATCTTTTGCAACGATCATTCTTACTTCCATTGGAAAATCAATATCAACCACATCTCCTTTTTTCCATTCTGCATCTATAATAGCATATCCATTTTCATAATAATATGTAACAGGTTTTCCATTCATTTTTAATGACAGATCTAAAGAATGTGCTCCACTACCAACTGACCTGTATAAATCTCCCGGAACAATTTTATCCTGGTACCAGGCCGGAACCCGGATATGCAATTTGAACTTCCCTTTTACAGACGGGTCAATATTTAATTTAACTTTCCCATCTAATGGGTAATTGGTTTCCATCTTCACGGCAACATCATTCTTGCCAATATTTATTACTGCATCACTGCCAACAAATAAATTTATCCAAATGTTATCATTATTCTTTGCATAAATATAATCGCCCAATGAAACTACCAGTCGTGCAATGTTGGCCGGGCAACAGGCCGTTCCAAACCATTCTCTTCTTGCATGCTGACCTCTTGATGCCAATGGATTGCCATAAAAAAAACGATCTCCGCTCAAACTCAATCCATCCAGCGCTCCGTTATACAAACTTCTTTCCAATACATCCATATATTTACTATCACCTGTCAATGCATTCATCCGCTGATTCCAGAACACCATACCTACACTTGCACAGGTTTCGCAATAAGCCTGTTCATTGGGCAAATCATAATCATTACTAAATCCTTCATTGCTTCCTGCTGATCCTATACCTCCGGTGATATACATATTCCGATGCACCACATCTTCCCACACCGTCTTCATCGCTTTCATATAACCTTCATCACCGGTATAAGCAGCCACA
>JANMLJ010000695.1:0-14003 GCA_031372465.1 Chitinophagaceae bacterium
TGCGGGCAATTGCCTTGCCATAAAGTGTGCTGCGTTTTTTGAAAATTTCAGTTTCAGGTGAGTTCAAATATTTTGGCTCACCTACTCCGAGAATCCGCCCACCAAAGGCAATAACTTCGCCCTTTGTGTTGGTTATCGGGAAAATCACCCGCCCACGGAAATATTCATAATCGTTTTTGACCACGCCAATTTCCTTTTCAAACTCATATCAGTTCACTAATTTTTTTATTGCAATATTCCTCGTATTCTTTATAGGCCAGATAATTTCTCACCAACCGGTCATGCGATGTACACCAGTCAATATCGGTATCGAAAATATGAAGATTGGGCATCGACTTCAATTCATTATTCTCCCGAAGAAAATATGTCCTATCTGAATCATGCTGCCCACTTTCATAGTAGCTGACAAAAGATTCATAGTTCTTGCGGAATGCCTGAAACCGGCCTCTTTCCTCTTCCCAAAATAAAGTAGCAGAATCCCTTTTCTCTGGTACAACTGATAAAGCCTCACTGATCATGAGATAATACTCGATATAGCAAACAAACGGTGGCTTTACGTTTCGGAAAAAACAGATCTCTTCCTTTTCATCACTAAACCCCCTATCCACTATCAACTCTTTAAGTTTTCTCCCGTAATCCCTGGTAATCCAAAAACATTTCAGCTCTTTCCTTTTCAGGAAGCGGTTGTTGCATGCATTGGTTTATTTCTACCTGCATAGCACAATACAATTGTGTAAATGATTCTTCCATACTTGTTACGGGTTTTTAAAAAGGGGATGTAGAAACACCCCCTACCATCCCGATAGTTATAGGGACTATCTGCGTATATGAGAAAACTTATCCTGCTTCAAAAAATTTACTTCTTTGGCCTCCGTTAATTACCAACGGAACAGTATAATATGCATTCGTCAATAAAGCTTCATTAACGGTTTCATTTATTATCATTACTGCTTTTTCCAGTTCACCTTTATATAACTGCCCGATAGGAAGCTGCTTATTTTTTAAATAAACAGTATCGGCATCAAACTCAATAATTTTATCAAGAGAAACAATAAAAGATTTATGGATCCGCCTGAATGAAGTAACCGGCAACAATTGTTCAAGCCGTTTCATGGTTAGCAATACCAGGTGAGTTTTATTTTCTGTGATAATCTTTAAATAATTCTTGCAGCCTTCTATATAAATAATTTCACTGAAATTTATTTTTACATACTTGCCATCCATTCGGATAAAGAAAAACTTTTGCATAAGTAAATTTTAACCTACGGAATTAGGATTTTTGTGCCAATTCAATCATTGCAGACAACTCTTCCACTGCTGCATCATCACCACCAGAAAAACCGGACAAGGCAAACCGAATGTTACCATTTTTATCAATCACAAACTTTGCTGGGATACCACTTACCTTATAGCTTTCCACTACTTTGTTTAAACCAGTTTCCGGATCTTTCAAGTCCATCAGTACTTCAAAAGGATAATTTTGTTCATCAATATACTTTTTGGCATCCCTGGTGGCATTTTCTTCTCTCTCCCAGGTATGGATAAACAAGAATTTTACGTTTGGGTCGTCCTTGTATTTATTCACTGCCATTTTCATAGCCGGAAATGACCTTTTGCAGGGACCGCACCAGGTAGCCCAGAAGTCAAGAACTACTGTTTTTCCTTTATAATCTGCTAATGAAACTGTATTGCCATCTACATCTTTTAATGTAAAAATAGCCGCTGGTTTGCTGAATACTTGTTTGGCAACTTCCTTCCTCATTTTTTCAATCAAAATTTTATTCAGCGAAGCCATGTATTCATCGTATCCCGCATTGCTGCCTTTTACTTTTGCATATAATGTTTTTAGCGCCTCTTTCATTTCAGTCGTAGCCTGTCCTTCTTTTACAGTTTCATTAATCATGTCGAAAGCCTCTTTATCTTTTCCCAACACTATTAATATTTGCGAATAAGCAGAGTTAACATTTGCTCTTATTGTTTTAGAGCTATCGTGGGCTTCCCTTACATATTTTAATGCCTCTTCATACTTTTTTTGCTTGTATAATATATCTGCAAGAGAGGCACAATAGCTTACATAGCCAGATGCTGCAAACCTTGCACCATTATCCTGCTTGTTTGTGGTCATATATTTGTAAGAATTAGCTACTGCTTTTGTAAACAATTCTGCTGCTTCTTTAAGATGGCCATTTTTCGCTAACCGGGTTGCGGGCCCAGCCCATCCTTCTCCTTTCCATACAGGAGTTTCAGTCATATTGGCATATTGAACCGCTTTCTTTACGTTGTTAGCTTCAGCATACGCTGAAGCTATAGAATTGCGAGCATAGTCATACTGGATTCTGTCTGTTCCAAATTTCGCTGGTGGAAATTTTTTAACCCAGGCCTTATACAGGGCTTCTTTTATTTCCGGGTCTTTTTGATTATAGATAGTATCTGTTGCTGCATTCCGCACTGCCATGCCCATCGGAAATTTTACTTTAATAGCTTTTTGTATGGAATCAACGGTGATGGCCTTTTTCAATTGATAGAAAAAATTGGCGGCCATGTTCCAGTCTTCTTCTTTAGGCGATTGTAACAGAGCATACAGTTTTTTTTGCAACAAAGCTTTATCTGCTTCATCCTTTGAATTGGCCAGTTTGGAATAATAACTTCTTATGGTATCCGCCGGGCTATTGGTTTGAGCAGTTGCTTTTTTAGATAGCAAGCCACCAACCACAATCATAATAACCAGAAAATATTTTTTCATTTTTAAAAATTTTATTTAAATAACTCTTTTAGTTTTTCATGTAGTGGTTCTTCTCTTAAATTATTGGCAATCACTTTCCCATTTCTGTCCACTAAAAAATTGGTAGGTACTTCGGTTACTCCAAATTCTTTTACTACTCCGCTTTCCCAACCTTTAAGATCACTTACATGGCTCCATGTCAGGCTATCTTTTTCAATAGCTTTCAGCCACAAATCTTTTTTTGTATCTAATGAAATACCTACAATTTCAAATCCTTTATCATTGTAATCTCTATACGCTTTTACCACATTGGGATTTTCCTTTCTACAAGGTACACACCAGCTTGCCCAAAAGTCAACCAGTACATATTTGCCACGCAAATCAGAAAGCTTTACCATTTTACCTGAGACATCTGCTACTGCAAAATCGGGGGTAGCACCAATTCCTGTTTTGGCTGCTATACGGCGATACTCTGTAATTTTTTTCCCGTACAAGCTATTCTTTGCTGCTTCCCCTAAAAATGAAAAAGTTTTTGTTTGCATTTCAGGATTTGGATAACTGATAAACCTGTCATAAATAATAAAAGGGCCAAGAGAAGATTGAGGATACTTTGCAATAAAAGCAATTACCGCTTCACCTGTTTGATCGTTCAAGTATTTCATTCCATCGTCAAAAATTTTTCTTTCTTCGGGTGAAGCTTTTACTTTTCCTTTTTGCGTAGCTGAATCAAGACGTTGATACATCGGCCCTGCCTGTGTTGCTATTTTTCTCCAGGCTATTCCCCATTCCTTCCATTGATCATTTGATTTACTGCCAGTCACTTCAGCTTTGTACAGTGAATCTTTATTGCCTTTAATAGATATTTTTCCGCCTTCAAGAAAGAAACCCATTTGTGCCCGCTGCATATCTGCAATTTTCAAGGTATAAAAGGTGGGCTCGTCAATGTTTCCTTTAAAACTGAATTTCCCTTCGTTTACTAATGTAGAATCCAGTAGTTCTGTACCACTATCATTACTGGAGAGATACACTTTTCCCTGTTGTAACCCTTCTATCTTTCCTGAAATAGTATAGCTTTTTGTCTGGTTTTGCTTTTTGATTGTTTGAGAAAATACCGGAAAGGAAAAAAGCACACTAACAACTACAACTATAACCCATTTATTTTTTTGCATACGGTGCTTTATAAAATTGGCAACTAATTAAATTGTTTTAATACCCCGGATTCTGAGTAAGATTAGGATTGGCCAATCGTTGATTTTCAGGAATAGGATATAAAACATCTGTTGCTTGCCATGTTGTTGGTTTCTGTCCACCGATAACAGCAGCGGCCCGGTTCGTTCGTTTCAAATCAAACCAGCGATGGCCCCATTCTCCAAACAATTCCACTTTTCTTTCCTGTTCTATTGCCAATAGTATTTCGGGTTGAGTAATTAAAACATTTAGCACAGGTAACCCGGCTCTTACCCTTATTACATCTATATCAGCTTTTGCACCGGCAACATTTGTTTGCTGTGCTCTTGCTTCGCCCCGGATAAGGTATAATTCTGCAAAACGAAAAACTATATTGTATTCGTTACCCGGATTGGTTACTCTGTTCTTGTACTTATTTACGAAATAATAGTTTTTAGCAGATACTGTTGTTACTCCAGCCCAATTGGTTTTACGGAGGTCAGCTGCTTCAAATGATTTGTACAACGTATCATATAATGAATAAGCCGGAATGGAACCTGTTGCTGCAAGATAATTAGCACCCAATGCAGAAATACCAGATACATTGGCAACCTGCAATAAAATCTCGTTACTGGTGTTTATAAATGCATTGGCTGGTACAGGTAAACTATAAATACCGGAAGCAATAACTTGTGTAGCTTCTGCTTCGGCTTTTGCATAGTCTTTATTATAGAGGTATGCCCTTGCAAGTAAGGTAGTAGCAGCCCATTTGTTTGCCCTTGCTCTGAATGTGCCCACATATGTTACAGGCAATAATGTTTGTGCATCTTTAAGATCGGCAATGATCTGTGCCCACACTTGTGCAGCCGGTGTTCTTGCCAGCTTTGCGTTTTCCTGAAAAAAAGCATTGTCCTTTAATGGCATGGGTACATCGCCATATAAATTAACGAGGTAGAAATAAGCAAATGCCCGTACAAATTTTGCTTCGCCCAATAGTTGATCTTTAACCAAAGGCGTAAGAGTTTGAGAGGTTGTTAAACCACTTATTGCATTATTGGCATTTTTAATAACCTGGTAGCCGGTGTACCAAATATTATTTTCATTGACTCCGTTGGTTATTGCATTGATGGCATTGTTTTCAAACTCATCCTGTAAAGTAGTGGCAGTATTAAACTGCACATCATCTGCAGACATACCCGGGTTAACTGAGAAATTCAATACCATTGCTGTTAGTCCGCTGCTGCCCTGGCTGTATAAAGCCAATATTGCACTGGTTGCTGTCGCATCAGTCTTAAATACATCCTCTAAAACAGTTTGTGTAGGCGGCGGCCCTAGTTCTATAAATTTTTTGCAAGAAGATAACAGACATCCTGCAAAGAGAACGACTATAAAAAAATTTACTTTAGTTAATTTATTAAAAGTTGTCATGATTATTTTTTTAGAATGAGCAATTAATACCAAATACAATAGTTCTTAATGGCGGCATCACCTGTCCAATGGTGCCGGTACCAAGACCGCTCGGTCCACCCTGCACAGTTGTTTCTGTATCAAGTATGTATTTGTTTTTAGCTTTCATAAAAAGGTTTTGTCCCTGTACAAACACCCGGCAATTACTCATTTTAATACGGCTTATTAGCTTTGCCGGTAATGAATAAGCTAGGTTTACTGACCTCAATTTCAGGTAAGAAGCATTTCCCCAAACAGCACTTGATGAAGTATAATTTCCATACGAAGTAGCAATAAGTGAACCAGCAGTTGTAGAAGCCCCGGGAATTGTTGTTACATCTCCTGGTTTTCTCCATCGGCCAAGTACTGATGTATTTTGATTACGCATAGTACCCACTGGCGATGTAAAAACATTGGTGATGCCATTGCGATGATTGAACTGGAAAAAGAAATCAAGTTCGAAGTTCTTGTAACTAACCGTGTTACTTAATCCGCCATAATAAGGAGTTCCGATAGGCGCTACCACCCTGTCGTTGGCAAATGTCACAGCGCCATCTTTATCTACATCTTCATAAGTTGCAACACCTGTTGCCGGGTTAACTCCGGCAAAGTTGTATATCCTGGAAAAGTTAATCGGTTGCCCAATTACATAACTGGAACTGGAAAAAGTATTCGCAAGACCAGGGAAATCAATCAATTTATTTTTAGGTATGGTAATATTGAGTGATGTTTTCCATTCAAAATTCTTTGATTTAAAGTTAACCGTATTCAATTCTAGCTCTATCCCTGAATTTTGAACCAATGCCGGAAGATTTGCCTGTTGTGAGTTATAACCTGACTGTAAAGGAACGATTAGGAAAGTAATCAAATTGCTGGAACGGTTTCGATAAAAATTACCGGCGAACAGTATCCTGTTTTTTAAAAACCCTAACTCCAATGCCACCTCTAATTTTTTTGTGGTTTCCCATTGTATATCAGCATTCGGTAAAGTAGAAGGAAAAATGGCAGGGCTGCCAAGATAAACAGTAGTAGTTGTATAAAGAGGTAAGTAAAGATAGTTTGATATCTGGTCGTTACCCGTAGTACCATAGCTTGCCCGCAGCTTTCCAAAACTTAAAAAAGATAGTTTGGTTTCAAATAGTTTTTCCTGTGTAAATATCCAGGTGGCTCCTATTGCACCAAAGTTTCCAAAGCGGTTGTTGCTGCCAAACCTTGAAGAACCATCCCTTCTGAAAGTGGCGTTTACAATGTATTTGCCTTTCCAGTCATAATTTAATCGTCCAAACCCTGCTGCATATTTATATTTCACAATATTGTTGTAGGAAACCGAAACTAATCCTGCTGCCGACAAAGTACCAAGCAAAGCTTCGTTGGTATATCCGGTTCCACTTAAAAAAACACCCTTCGATGTATTTTGCTGCCAACTTGCCCCTGCAAGTGCAGTTAGTTTTCCTTCGCTTATATTAACTACATATTCAGCCGTTGGTTCAATGATATAATTCTGTGCTTTATTATCAGAAAAGACAGCAGAACTGGTAGGGTTGTTAACAGGATTTTGCGATGAAGCAGGATTAGTAGTATTCTGATCAAGATTAGAAACTGTATAACCTAAATTTGCTTTCAGGTTCAATCCTGGTAAAACGGTATAACGAAAATTTGCATTTCCGATCAGGTTGGTAGTTATCCCTTCATATCTTTTAAGCAGGCTTGCAAGTGGATTGGTAAATGCTGTACTCCAAAATAGTTTACCATTTGCATCATATAATGGTAAATCAGGTGGCAGGTTAAACACAGAAGCAAGATCAGATGTAAGTAAATCAGTGTTGGCATAAGAATAATTTGCACCAACTGAAACATTAAATTTATTATTGGCAGATGTGTGATCAACATTAAGACGGGTAGAAAATCGCCTGTCTGAATTATCACCAGGAAAAACCGTACTTTCTTTTCTATAAGCTGTATTAAACAAAAAACGTGTACGACCTTCGCCTCCAGAGAGCGATGCTTGTACATCTGTAAGATGGCCTGTACCCCCGATCAGCAATTTTTGCCAGTCGGTAGATTTTGTAGTATCCCAAACCATCAGGTCGGGTGCATTACTTGTGTTGGGAGTAACGCCATCATTGGCAAATGCCTCTCTTCTTAACTGTAAGTATTGCGTCAGGTCAAGCATAGGAATAAAACGACTTACTTCGGTTGAACCTCTATTTACATTTATATCCAATTTTGTTTTACCGGCCCTACCTCTTTTAGTTGTAATTAAAATAACACCGTTTGCAGCACGGGAACCATAAATAGCAGTTGCGTCTGCATCTTTTAATATATCTATCCTTTCAATATCGGCAGGGTTTATCATACTGAATGGGCTCACACCACCATTAGCACCTGAGGTTCCAAAAGCATTCAGGTTGTCTGTCGCAGGAGAGCCGCCATTAAAGTTGGTAAACGGAACACCGTCTATTACATATAAAGGAATACCCCCTGATGAAAGAGTATTCTGACCCCTGATCTGAATTTGTACTGCACTTCCCGGTAATCCATTGTTTTGGGCTACCAAAGTTCCTGATATGCGGCCAGGTAAACTTGCCAGAGGATTACCGACAGGTTGCTTGCTAATATCCTCAGCCGTTATTGAGCCTACAGAGCCAGTGTTCTTTCTTTTGGTAGTAGTACCATAACCAATTATCACTGTCTCATTTAATACACTATTTGACAGTTTCAGTTTTATCGCTATGCTTTTATTATTGGCAACCGCCACTTCCTGACTCTCATAACCAACAAATGAAATAATTAAAACCGCTTTTTCATCAAGCTGTTGAAATGAAAAATGTCCGCTGTTGTCTGTGGTCTTTCCCTGGTTGGTTCCTTTTATTTTTATAGAAGCCCCGCTTAAAGGTGTACCATTTTCATCGGTAACACTACCATTTACATCGATAACCAGCGGAGGTAATGGTTCAGTGCTTTTCGGCAACACTTTTTCCGGCTTTGTGTTCAGCACAATTGTACGGTCAACGATACTGTAACTAAAAGGCATTTCCCAGAAGCAAATATTTAACGCTTCTTCTACAGATACATCTTTTACATTAATGTTTACTTTACCTGCTTTATTCAGCAGTTCATCTTTGTAAAAGAACTGATAACCCGTTTGCCGGTTTATCTCTTTAAAGACCTTTTGCAGCGTTGTATTCTTCGCTGAAAGGGTGACTTTTTGTGAATGCCCGATGGCACTTACCTGCAGACTTGCCGCCAGTAAAAAAATTGCTGTAAACTTCATGATCAACAGCGCCCCGGCCATACCGGGACAGGTTTTGGTGATTTTTGTTTTTCGTAGTTTGAAACTACGAAAAACACAAAGAGCAGTTAAATTCATAACTTTGTTTTGTTTAGGTTAAACAATTAGTAGTCCGTCGAAAGATTGTATTGGTTGGATTAATCTAAGCTACTTGCAGGGGGGTGCTACAAACACTTCCCTGTTTTCGTTTTATTAATCAAAGGTTTTATTATTGCATTACTGTTATATTTTTATTTTTAATACTGAATTTTATTCCCGCCTCTTCCATGATCTTCAATACTTGTGATATATTATTGTTACGGCTTACGATCCCTGTAAATGTCTCTTTACTGGTCTGTCCCTGGTAAGAAACATCGAGGTTATACCACCTGCTTATCTGGCGCATAATGTCTTCAATTGTTAAGCCGCTAAAATTGAAAACGCCATTTTTCCAGGCCATTACTTCATCCAGTTCCACATTTTTATTGACAGTAATTTGTCCGGTTGAATTTAATTTTGCCTGTTGACCGGTTGAAAGAAGTTGCGAGTTCTGAGTGTTAAGTTGCGAGTTCGCTAGAGGAGTTACTTTTACTTTACCCTCCAGCAGTGTTGTATTGATCGTTGCTTCGTCAGCATAAGAATTAATATTAAAATGAGTACCCAATACTTCTACTTCGCCCCCATCCCCTAAAGGGGTGTTTATTTTTACTTTAAAAGGCATGGCGGCATTATGTGCTACTTCAAAATATCCTTCGCCAGTCAGTTCTACTTTTCTTTCCTTTCCTGCAAATGTTGCCGGATAACGTAGGGAGGAAGCAGCATTGAGCCAAACTTTAGAGCCATCGGAAAGTATTAACTGATATTGGCCGCCTCTTGGAGTAGTTATAGTATTATAAATGATTTCGCCCTCGTCCCCTGAAGGGGATTTGGAACCATTATAAGCAAGTTGTCCGTCTAATTTTATCAGTTTCACATTTCCCTGGCTGGCAAGATTCCCATTGGCAGCACTATCTAATATGATTTGTGAACCATCGGCCAATGTCAGCACCGCTTTATTTCCACCGGGAGCTATATCCTGCTTTTCTGTTGTAGTTTTTACAATTTCCTGTTGTGGGGAATTATTTTTGCCGGCCGTTTTGTAAAGAGCAAAAGCACCTACAAACAAAACAGCTGCTGCTGCCACCCTGAACCATGTTCTCCTGAAAATGGGAACTACTTTTATTTTCTCCCGATCTATCTGCTTTTTTATGGCTGTATAAACATTGTCCGTAGCCTGCGTCCACTGACTTCCGTCATCGTCACTATCAATGAAGCCCAGCTTTTCGGAAATAAGACTTCTTAGCAATAACTCATTCTCGCCTGCACTGAAATATTGTAACAGGTCTTTTACCTCTGCCGGAGAACACTGGTTGTCAAGGTATTTTCTAAATAAATTTTGCATATCGTTTTATTATTTTCAGGGGAATGGTATAGCTAATACGCTCGGGCAGAAGAAATCCTCTGCTCAGTGATAACAATTTTTTTACTTTTTTTTAATAGAAAGGAAATATAGCCTAAGTCGCCACCCAAAATGCTACAATAAATAAACTTAGTAAAGCCTGTTCGTTGTTTTCAAAATAATCCCGGATGGATTTTGTTGCTTTTACAATATGATCGCTGATAGTGGAAACTGAAATACCGAGCTGTTCGCTTACTTCTTTGTAACTCTTGCCTTCCAGTTTGCAGAGGCGGAATACCTGTTGACGTTGTGGGGGCAATGAATCAATTGCTTTTTGTAATATAGCTGCCTTTTCATCAGATTGCAACAGTTCTTCAACCGGCACATACTCATTGGTAGCCAATGAAATTAACTGAGCTTCTCTTTTTTTATCCCTTGCCACTTTGCGGAAGAAATCAACCACTTTATTTTCTGCAATTTTAAAAAGATAGGAACGGAAAGATTTCTCTATGTCAATGTTTTGACGGTTCTCCCATATTTTCAGGAAAACATCCTGTAAAATTTCCTGTGCCTCGGTTTCTGACTTAACTAATTTCAGCAGGTTGCCATAAAGTCTTGAGCTGTAGAGTTGGTAGATTTTTTCGAATGCCTGTTCGTTGCCATTCAGCAATTGTACTAAGAGTTCCTTTTCGTCGGATGATGATGTCACGGATACTAATCAGTTGGTTTTGGTAGATAAAATTAACTGATTCAGCCGGATTGAAATTTTATATCCTATTATTGTTGCAGATGGTCTTTATTTTCTCTTACTTTTTAGGAGGAAACTGTTTGTAAATATTTCCTCGTGTAAGAATTGTGATCAGTATTATTTTCGGGCTCATCAATTCTGCACCTATTCGCCAATCGCCAATCCTGATACGGAAATAATTTTCTCCTTTTCGCTGCCCCTCTATTTTAGAATAATCAAGCCCTGAAGTTTCAAGGTTTTCTGAAGCAACAAGTCTATCAATTACTTCCTTCACAGCTTCCTGGATATGCTTAGGCGTTGATTTTACAGCTTTGGGAAAACTTTTCTTAACTATTACTTCCATCCCATTTCCTTTTTGAATTGTTCCAGGGTTAATGTTTCTTCCTGCTCCATACTTCTCATTTGTTCAAGCAGCAGGAAATTTTCCACATCTTCATTATCAATAACAATCAATAATTTTTCTAATTCGTCAGGTGTCCAACTTGCTTTTTTCTTTTTGGTTGAAAAGTTTTGAGGTTTAATACCTAATTTTTTTGCGATATAATCATGCCGGTATCCGCTAACATCTATAATATCAGCAACACTGGCTAATAGCCTTTTATAGGAAGAAACGAGTTGCAATTGCATGATTAAACTTATTGTTTTTTTGTATTATAATCACAAATATAATGATTTTACTACAAATATTATAGCAATTTTTCAGATATCCTGTCAATGATTCACCTGTCACTTTCGTTGCTTATTTTTGCCCCATGCACAACCCTTCCTTTCGTAATACTCCCGGTAAACTGCCCAGAATCGGCATCCTCGGCGGTGGACAGCTCGGCAGAATGCTTTTACAGGCTGCTGCCAACTACCCCGTTGAAACATTTGTGCTGGAAAATGATGATGAATGCCCCGCTGCCCATCTCTGCCATCATTTTACCAACGGCGATATTAAAGACTTTGAGGCCGTCTATAATTTTGGAAAAGGGCTAGATGCCCTCACTATCGAAATTGAAAATGTAAATGTGGAAGCCCTGGAAATATTAGAAGCTGAAGGAGTAAAGATCTACCCAAAACCTGCTGTACTGAGAACAATTAAGAATAAAATTTTACAGAAACAATATTACCAATCACATCAGATACCAACTTCCGAATTTATTATTACCAATTCACTCATTGAACTTGGCCAGCACGAAAATTTTTTACCGGCTGTTCATAAAGTTGGTGAAGGCGGTTACGATGGTAAAGGCGTGCAGTTATTGAAAACTAAAGAAGATATTTCGAAAGGTTTTGATGCGCCAGCTGTTTTGGAAAAAATGGTGGCTATTCACAAAGAAATAGCCCAGATGATTGCTATTAATGATAAAGGTGAAACAGCCTTATTTCCGCCGGTTGAAATGTTGTTTGATCCCATTCTTAACCTGCTCGATTACCAGTTATGCCCTGCCGAACTAAGCACTCAAACTTTATATAAAGTAGAAGCCATTGCACTATCTGTTGTTCGCAATTTTAAATCCCCCGGCATTTTTGCGGTGGAAATGTTTGTTGATAAAAACAGTGATGTATCCGTAAATGAAACAGCCCCAAGGGCACACAACAGCGGGCATCATACTATTGAAGCACATTATAGCTCCCAGTTTGATATGCTGTGGAGGATCATGCTGGACTATCCCCTGGGGAATACGGAAGCCATCCTCCCATCTATCATGGTAAATATTATCGGTGCAGAAGGATTTAGCGGAGACGTGAACTATGAAGGGCTTGAAGAAGTGCTGAAAATTGAAAATGCCTTTGTTCATCTATACGGAAAGAAACAAACAAGACCTGGCCGCAAAATGGGGCATGTTACTATTCTGAGCAAAGAGAAACAAGAACTTCTTCATCAATCGAATAAAGTAAAGAGAACCTTACTGGCAAAAGCCAGACTGCCGCTTATCCATTCATAAAGCCGTTACTACTTTCCTGATTTTCAGCGAAAGAACATGTAATTTTCCCCGTCTAAACCTTTAGAATTATCCACTATCTTTAGTTTGCTTATTTTTAACTAATTGCACCATAATTGCTCATGAGACTCATTATCTTACTATTTTCTGCTGCACTTTTATCACTGACTGCCTGCGGTGGTAAGAAAAAGAAAGATGCTTCAGTGCCAAAAAAAGGCGGAGCGGCCAAATCGCCCCCGATGAAAGTGGATGGCTATATCGTTCAACCTGAAAGTTTCCAGTCAACTATAGAAGTGCCGGGTAATATTGTGCCCAATGAAATGGCAGAAATACACCCGGAAGTGTCCGGCAGAATCGTACAGTTGAATGTAGCTGAAGGAAGATATGTAGGCAAAGGAACCGTACTTGCCAAATTGTATGATGGCGACCTACTGGCACAATTGAATAAAGTGCAGATACAATTAGCACTGGCCGAAAAAACGGAAGAAAGACAAATGCAGCTATTAAAAATACAAGGTATCAGTCAACAGGATTATGATATTAGTCTATTGCAGGTCAATAGCTATAAAGCCGATATTGGAATCCTGCAAACCAGCATTTCAAAAACAGTGGTCAGAGCCCCCTTCAGCGGAAAATTAGGGTTAAAAAACATCAGTCCCGGTGCGTATGTTTCACCTGCATCCGTAATTGCAGTTATTAATCAAACGGACAAACTGAAATTAGATTTCACGGTTCCGGAAAAATATATTGACCAGATAAAAATGGGGCAATTAGTCACGTTTACATTTGAAGGTTCTAAAAAGCAACTAGGCGCAAGAGTTATAGCCACTGAATCCAACATTGCCGAAAATAACCGCAGCCTTACGGTGCGGGCATCCGTGATAGGAAAAGATGATGGATTGCTGCCTGGCTCCTTTGCCAAAGTGCGGCTTAGTTTTGACCCCGACCCAAATGCATTACTAATTCCTTCACAGGCTATATTACCACAGGCCAGAGGAAAAAAAGTTATTCTTTTTAAAAGTGGTACGGCAATCTTTGCTGATGTAACAACGGGTATCAGAGATTCAGCAAAAGTTCAGATTACAGATGGATTAAAAGCAGGAGACACAATTGTAGTGACAGGCTTATTAAGTGTACGACCAGAATCGAAAATTCAGATAGGGAAAATAGTGAATAAATAGATGAAAGATGATAACGCATAGATGATAGTATCTTACTTTATAAAGAATCCTGACTATCATCTATTATCTATCAGTTATTAGTTAACAATATGAACATTTCAG
>JANMLJ010000533.1:0-3568 GCA_031372465.1 Chitinophagaceae bacterium
CCCAGACCAATGAAAAAGCGAACGCTGCAACATCAGCTGGTGCCACTTCAGAAATGAAACAATCGCCATTACAGATTGCCGCTAAACCGTATGAAAAATTGATAGGCTCCTATGTGGGCCCATTTGGTAATAATAAAATAACGATGTTGATAACTATCGTTGCGGGTGATTCGGTAGTTGGTCGCACAATTGTAGGTGGCAACGATCGTCCTTTCCGTGGTACATTTAAAAAGGAGGGTGATCTTTATTCTTTTAGTGCAAAAGAGCCTGGTGACCATAAAGACGATGGTGAATTTTCTTTTTCAATCGATGAAAAGGCGCTTGATACGGTGCGGGGTTCCTGGAAGCCTTTTACTAAAAACAGACCTATAAAAGATTATTCACTAACCCGTCGCAGTTTTGAGTTCAAGCCCGATGTTGGTGAGTATCCTCAGGCTTCACAACGATTGTTAAAAGCCCGTGATGTGGAAAATATGATGAAAGAAGACCTGCAATTTATGCGCAATGAAATATTTGCACGTCATGGCTATTGTTTTAACAAAATAGAACAGCGGCAGCTATTCGAAATGGAAGATTGGTATGTTCCCAACACGGTTGATATCCGGGGTTTACTGTCGGACATTGAAAAGAAAAATATTGAGCTTATCAAGCGATATGAAAAATATGCGAAGGAGTATGGTGATGAATATGGACGTTAATAATTTACCCGCATAAGCACTGGAAGCAGCGGGGCTTTTTTATGGGATACATCATTCTCAATTCTTATAATAATTATATCGAGGCACATATTACCAAAGGTGTTCTTGAAGAACATCGTATTAACTGCTGGCTAAAAGATGAAAATACAATAACAATTGACCCCATTCTTACAAATGCAGTGGGTGGTATTAAAGTAATGATTGCAAAAGAAGATGAGGAAAAAGCCCACGGCATTTTAAATAAATTAAGAACTGAACAAAAACTAACAGTCCTATGTCCTGCTTGTGGTTCAAACAATATAGAGCTGGTCAGTACACCCCGCAAAGCCTATAATTGGGTAAGCGCTATTTCAACATTTTTTCTGGGAAGTTTTGCTATCGCAACTGATAAAGTAAACCATTTTTTTGATTGTAAACACGAATTTCAGGAAGCCGAATAAATTGGTGTTAGTTAAATTAGTTATCTTCCTTGTACTTTGTAATTTATAGCAGTAAACGATAGTATATGTGGAGCAACCTTATTCAATATTTTCAGACGCTGGACACCAGGCCACTGGAGCGTATGGCTATACTTGTCGGCGGTCTTTTATTCTTCTGGATTTTGGAGGGCTCTATTCCCCTGTTAAAATTGCGGTTTAAAAAAACAAAGCTTCGGCATGCTGGTACCAATTTAGGGTTAACCTTTATTCACCTTATTATTCATACAATACTCGCTATTGTCATCGTAAAAATTAGTGACTGGAGCGGGGCAAATCATTTTGGTATCATCAACTGGGCCGGCGCAGGAATCGTAGCCACTATTTTATTAACCATTGTAATTGTAGATTTTTTTGGCGGCTGGTTTGTTCATATAATTGAGCATAAAGTAAAATTTCTATGGCGTTTTCATGTAATACATCATGCAGATAATAATGTAGATGTAACTACCGGCTTACGACACCACCCGGTAGAAAGTGTGGTAAGGGGACTTTTCTTCTTTATCGGTATTATTGTTAGTGGTGCGCCGATGTATGCAGTTATGATTTACCAGACATTACTGATCTTATTTACTGCATTTGAACATGCCAATATACGTTTACCTAAGTGGCTCGACAATGGAATGAGCTATATTTTTATTTCCCCCAATATGCACAAAGTGCATCATCATTGGAAACAACCCTTTACAGACAGCAATTATGGGGCAATTCTTTCTATTTGGGACAGACTGCTCGGCACTTTTAAAAAACTAGCCCCAAAAGATATACGCTATGGTATTGACCGGGATTATCCCAACGAAAAAGACGAGGATTTTGTGCTCTTGTTAAAAAAGCCCTTTCAAAAAACAGATAAATAATTACAAGTTTTATCTACGTCTCTTCTTTATATATTATTTCGACTGATAAATTTTTATCGTATTGTTGACAATATTTAAACCCATCCACATGAAAAAAATATATTTTCTTGTTCCCTTAGTATTCGGAATCGTTGTTTCGTTAAATGTCATTGCTCAGGAAATGGGTGGTACGATGTATGTTGCCGCCAAGACCGGATTGAGTATTCGTGAAAAGCCGGATGCTACTGCAAAGGTTTTAGATAAAATCCCGTATGGAACAAAAACTACGCTGTTGGAGCTGGGAGAAGAAAGGAAGAGTAGTACTTCTGAAGGCGTGCTGGGTTTTTGGCAAAAAGTATCATACAAGGATAAAACTGGTTTCGTTCTTGACGCTTACCTGCTTCCCTGGGCTCCTCCAAAACTGGCAACAATAAAAGATTTCAAAAATTACCTGGCACAGGTTACTACTCCACATGGGGCAACACTTATGGTAAAGTCGGGAAAGATGAACAATCTTGATGAAGCTGGGTGGCAAATAAACAAGCAATTATATAAAAATGGTGCCGAGTGGCACGAGCATATTGGCTACGAGTTTGGCTCCACCACCTATTTTCTTCCTGGCTTCACCTTACAACAGGGTTTTTTATTGCTTCGTTTAATTCCGGAATTTAAAGAATTGATTGGGGAGAAAGATGAATTCCCAAAAGAAAGTAAAAAATTCAAGAAGGGGGAAGTTGAATACGAAATTAAAATCGAGAAAAGAGATTTCGGAGAAGATTATACCTGGGTTGAAAAAATACACATTGAATATTCCGATGGTCCATCTTATGTTTTAGAAATGTATATGTTGGATAATCAGCTGGTAATATTAATGGCTTCGGGTGTGTAGTTTTGCAGCATGAAGAAAATAGCCTTGATCCCGGCCAGATATGCAGCCACCCGGTTTCCGGGAAAGTTAATGCAGTTGCTGCATGGCAAACCCGTAATACGTCATACCTATGATTCAACAGTGGCAACCGGGCTTTTTGATGAAGTAATCGTTGTTACAGATAGCATAATAATCTTTACGGAAATTACTACAGCCGGCGGCATTGCTGTAATGAGCAAATATGAACATGAAAGTGGAAGCGACAGGATTGCTGAAGTTGCAGCTGATTTGGATGTTGATATTATAATAAATGTGCAGGGAGATACCCCATTTGTAAAAAAGGAGCCGTTGCAAAAACTATTACAACAATTTGACGACCCTTCTGTAGAAGTAGCTTCACTGATGCAGGTAATGACAAACGATGAAGACATTATGGACCCAAACTTTGTAAAGGTTTCGGTTGATAAACACATGAATTCTCTTTATTTCAGCCGTTCCGTAATCCCCTTTCCCAGAGATCCCGCCACTCCTGCCGTTTATTATGAACATATTGGCGTGTATGCATTCCGCAAGCAGGCTTTAATGAATTTTACTGCCTGGCCGGTTAGTATACTGGAGGCAACAGAAAAAATAGAATGTCTTCGTTATCTTGAAAACGCCATTCCGCTTCGTATGGTGGTAGTAGATTAT
>JANMLJ010000065.1:0-5126 GCA_031372465.1 Chitinophagaceae bacterium
AACTCTTATAAAAGTATCCGTCAGCCCCCTCAAAATATCCCCCGGTTACAAAATCTTGCCGGGGGCTGTCGGTATACTTTTGTGTTGACCGACGTTATCTTTTGCCTGTTATGGAGTAAAGTATTAATTATCTTTTTCCCATCAGGAGCTTACGAACAATTTTAAAGAGCTTTTTTCTTGTTTTTTTATTTCTGATGCTTTTTGTTTGTTCAATGTAGTAAGATTTTATTGGTTTCCCCGGATTTTACATCAATTTCTTCTGCCTTTTTATGCTTCTTAGACATTCCTTTCCCATTCGTTTTAAACGTTGATAAAAAAAATGCTCCTTACAGCTGGGTAAATAAATGTTGCATTTCTGTTTTAACTGTCATCTATTGTTTCTCTGAACAGCCGACCCGGATAATTTACTCCTATCAATTGCAGGCTTTCTTTTTTACAATGCGGGCAAGTGGTATGTTTTATTCCAAATTTTTCAAAAAGCCTTACCGCCCAGGGTGTTTTTACTTTTGGCGGATGTGATGGGATTTCCATGGCGATAGTTATTTTTTCCATACGCATAGTTCTTCCCCGGTTACAGAGGTATCCATAGCTGCGGATTTTGGTAAATCGCTTTGGCAAAATGTGTTGTTCAAACCGCCGTACAAACTCCTGGCCTTTTAACAGCATTACTTTGGTTGTATTTCCATCAGCATAGTCTTTGTATTTAAACGTTACGTTGCCATCCTGATTTTCGATTATTCTGTAATTGCTGATAGCTACTTTGTTGGTATATCGTCCCAGGTATTCAATGACCTGCTGTGGCCCGGCACAAGGTGCTTTTGCATAAAGATTCCATTTCTTTTTATACAAATTATTTATCAGCTGTTGCAGATTGTATCCCTCGGGCAATCGAATAAATTTATTTTCATTCAGTGATCTTAAACCCTCAAGAAACTTAGCCCTGAAAACAATACGCAGGGCATTTACCGGGAACAAAAAATCATCCTTTATGCGTTTGGCATTTTTCCAGCAATAAGAGTCGTCGGTGTTTTTTACCGTGCCGCCTCCGCTTACAATACAATGTACATGCGGGTGAAAGCACATGTCCTGTCCCCAGCTATGAAGCAAGCTGATAATACCAGGTGTAGCACCTAAATGATGCTCATCGCTGCCAAATTGCAACAGCGTTTGTGCCGATGCATCAAAGAGTAGTTTGAATAATTGCTGGCGATTACCAAGTATTAAACTATTAAGTTCATGCGGTAATGTAAAGACTACATGAAAGTAAGAGATGGGCAATAGTTCCCTGCGCCGGTCTTCTACCCAGTCATCTTTTTTAAACCCTCCGCAATGGGGGCAATGCCTGTTTCTGCATCCATGATACTGATATTTATACTGCGCACAATCATCATCGGTGCATTTATACAAATGAAAACCCAGCTCACTTGTTTTACACTTTTTTAATTGCATCATTACCCGTTGTACATGCGGGTGCAAAGACGATTGATGATATTGCTGCAATATTTGCTGAACAGTAACAGGATTAGCTGTTGCTGTTACCATAGGTCATCATTTATTTTATCATCACCGGTAAGGGCCATCAATACATCAAATGGATTTATCACGGTGCTTAATCTTTTGGTGCTTAAATGGAGGTATTGAATGGTTTGTGAAAGATGCTGATGGCCCATGAGGTGCTGAATGGTGAGCAGGTCAGCGCCATTATCGTAAGCATGTGTGCCAAAGCTGTGGCGAAGGGTATGAAAGGAATAATCTTTATTGTTTAATCCCAGTTCAAGAAGGGCTTTGGATAAAATATGCTGCACGGTACGTGGGCTGTACCTGATTCCATTCTTACTTCCGTTGAACAGATAGACCTGCGGTTTATATTGCAGGAAATAGATCCGCAGTTGGCTTAAAATAGCGGGAGAAAGCGGAACGATCCTGTCTTTTTTTCCTTTACCCGCAATAATCTTTATGATCATTTGTGTGCTGTCAACATGTTCAATTTTCAGGTTGCACAGTTCCTGCAACCGTATACCGGTGCTATATACCAGCGATAAGAGCGTACGATGTTTGAGATTCTTAATGCTGGCAATAACCTGGCTCACTTCTTCCATGCTCATTACAGCAGGCAGCTTACCGGAATGTGCGCCATATAAAACTTTTGGTGAATGATATTCTTTTTTTAAGACATGCTTAAAAAAGAAAGAGAAACTTTGCGTGGCCATCTTGGTTTTTACCTTAGAGCATTGTAAGGTTTTAGCAAGATAGATGAGATAATCCACGGCCATTTTTTCTGTAAGTTGAGAAGGCCGTGTATCGGGGTAATGAGCGAAAAGATAGCGGAGTTCCTGGAGGTAATTGCGTTTGGTACCCTCACTGTACTCGCCTAATGCGAATAAATCGCTTGTACGTTGCAATGCATTAACAGCAAATTGCGATAGTGTTTTTTTTCCATAATTTAAAATTTAGGAACACAATATAACGAGGATGAAGAAACTGCAGAAGAGAAGCTCATTGCTGAAAGCAATGTTGGTTCAACACTACAATTTATGATATAAGACGCTGCTCACCAAAAAACAATGCTTTTGATTACCAATAACTTAGTGTTATACATTTTGTATTGTTGTTAGGACAATCCGATTTTATACAATTGACAATGTTGACCCTTTTTTAGAAGGGGGGAAGCTCATTTAAACTCTCTTCAGTATTATTATCCTGTTTTGTATTTGACGGCTTTTTATCAAGAATAAGTAGCTGCTCAGCTACTATTTCAGTTACATACTTTTTTGACCCCTCCTTACTTTCATATTGCCTGTACCTTATTTTGCCTTCTATATAAACAAGGCTCCCTTTATGCAAATACTGACCGGCTATGTTCGCTAATCCACGCCAGGCAATTATGGTGTGCCAATCTGTGTGTACCTGACTACCGCCATCTTTTAAACGGTATGTTTCAGTAGTGGCTAACGTCATTTTTGCCACAGCCGTTCCATCCTGCAATGTTTTTAGTTCAGGATCTTTTCCCAAATTTCCTACTAAGATTACCCGGTTAATACCTCTCATATTCTATTTTTTAGTAAATAAATATTGATGCTTTGTAAACACTGATTTTCAAATAATGATAGACACTACCAGTCTATTTGCTCTTTTTTCCATAGATCATCAAAGGGACTGACAATATTCACCAACTGTTTCTTGCTGACATGTAAATACCGCTCAGTCGTTTTTATATTAAAGTGACCAAGCAGGTCTTTGATGTATTTTATATCAGTTCCTTTATCAAGCAAATGAGTGGCAAAGCTGTGCCGCAAACTATGTATTCCTACTTCCTTCCTTATACCTGCTTTTTGTTTGGCATTTGAAAATATCTGTTGTACTGTCCGGGTGGGATAAGCAGTAAAGGTTTGTTCTGATTCAAATAAGTAAACTTGTGGTCTGGGTTTATATTCTACCATATATTTTCTCAGTATATCAAGTAATACAGGGCTTAAGTTAACATACCTGTCTTTTTTGCCCTTGGCCCGGGATACCATTATTTGCATCCGGCCACTATCAATATGCGCAATTTTTAAATCTACTATTTCACTTACCCGAAGTCCCGCACTATAGGCCGTAAATAACATGGCCTTATGCTTCTTATTTTCTAATGCGTTAAAAAGCTTTGACAATTCTTTTTCATTTAATAATTTCGGTAATAACAGCGGTTTCTTCGGCCTTGGTATATCCCAAAAAAATTTCTCTCTTTTCAAAACTTGCTCAAAATAGAATTTCATCGCATTAATTCTACTATGCAATGTGTTCTCTGATAGTTTCAAAATTTCGAAACAATGAACCAGGTATCTTTTCAAATGTTCTGCAATTAATTCATCAGCCGGAATATTATTGAGAATAGTTAGCAATTGTGTCATCTCATTCAAATAGGTTTTTATAGTTGAAGCGCTATACGCTTTTAATTTCAACCGCTGCTCCATTGCAGGTAGTACATGGGCATTGACAGGATGAATTTTTCCTCCTTTGTTAATGACCGTAAGTTTTGTTAGTGGACGTTGCGTTGTAGTAATTGATACTGACAATTCAACTGGACTGACTGTTGATTCTTTTTTTCCTGAAGGGGATGAATGAACCGGATCTTCTTTCTTTTTCGCAAAAAGATATTGTTTCAATTCAATGTGCTCTATATTGGCTAACCCCTTAAAAGCAAGTAGGATTTCATCGTATTTTAATTTATTTAGTGAAACATACCAGCATTTATGTGTTCTCGTCCATCTTGCTTTTTTTATTTTTCGTACCGCTTTATTAAGTTCGGCCATATCTGGGAAATACATACCTATATTTTCTTCCCCATTATGCTGTAAAGGTTTTAATGTTACTATTTCCATGCCTTTTTTTTATACGCTGAATGTATAACCAGTTTCCCATTCCATTACTACCACTTTCAGGTAAGATTTATCAGGCAGAGCCTTTACTTTTTCCCGGCTAATGTTAAATTTGAAGGCATGCCTTTCTTAAAATGTTGCTGTTTCGTGTAACTATTAATAGTTGTTGAAACAACCATCTTTTTTCTCCAATACTACCTTTAAAAATCAGCTCATTTTAAACATAACTTGTCTAAATACGCACCATCAAAAACTGAATAGGAAACGTAAGCAGGAAGTATTACAGGATGTATTAATCAAATTTGCCGGCGATTGCGGCGACAGTATGCTATTGACCGGCAGCCAGTTCACTAAAATACCGTTTTGTCTCGGGCCAATTACGGCTACTGCCCTGATAGTACGGTCCAGGTATTTTAGTCTTTTTTACGCCTCTCTGGTTACTGGCATAGTTGTCTAAAATTGGAATTAGAATCCAAATTCAGACAGTTTTTATTAATCCTTGTTATTACCTTTTGGTACTTATTTATTTTTTACATCTATTAATGACCCACCTTTCAGTCCTTTTGTAGACGGACCAGTTTTCTTTTTTCCGTTATTTGTTTATTTGCCTTAAAAATAGGAATAGGGTACTCCTATTTGTCACCTGACAAAAAATCTGTTTGGCCAGATACTTTTATCTGCATTCTATTCAGTTTTTTCTGATTCTGCCTTTAAAAATCTGTATTATTGAAAATCAACAGTTTATCGTTTAATTATAATATTATT
>JANMLJ010000071.1:0-15427 GCA_031372465.1 Chitinophagaceae bacterium
GCCTACCAACGACCCGATCAGACCAATCAATGGTTCAGCAGGTGCAGCCAACAAAGTAGCTGTTAGGTAGAATGAATACAATTCTTCAGATTATTGATGGGCCATTTCAGGTAGTTGGTCTGCTTTAAAGTGAAATTCATAGTCAAAAAAATGATTAGGAGAAGAATTGCCGATATTTATCCTTTCTAACGAATATGAAATTGTCAATCAATAAAGAGCTGGCCAGATTTTATTTATGGGTGGGGCTTGGATATTTTTTCATTGCTTTTTTAAACTCGATCCATACTAATCCTGACCGCTTTATTCCGGTCGTATTCAATAATCTTTGGGCAGTTGTTTATGTTATTGTTCTCAATTTTATACTTTTTGAATATGCCGTTCCTTTTGTGCTGAGGAAAAGAAAAGCCATCATTTACAATATCCTTCAGGGAATTTTTTTCTTAGTTGTTTTTATGATGTTATATTCTTATGGCTCCTATGCCTGGAGGCAGCTGGGAATTCAATTACATGTTTACACTCCTTTAACGGTATTCAAAACGTTAAGTCTTCTTTTGCAAAATCAAATGGCGTATAGTACCGGTGCTGTTTTCTTTTTTGGGATCTCAAGGCATGTTTATAATTATATACGATTAAAACAGGCAACACAGCAACTGCGTATTGAAAAGCAACAGGCTGAGTTGAACTACCTGAAGTCGCAAACAAACCCGCATTTTTTATTCAATACGTTGAATAATATTTATTCACTGGCAAGGGATAAGAGCGACCTGGCGCCAGAGTCTATATTACGGTTGTCGAAAATTTTGCGTTTTATGCTGTATGAAACCGGCGGTACTTATATAGCCATAGAACAGGAAGTGAAAATTATTACGGACTATATTGAGCTGGAGAAACTGCGTTACGATGAATCGTTAAGCATTAACTTTAACCATGACATCGAAGATATGAAACAGGCATTACCGCCGCTATTGCTGATCCCTTTAGTGGAGAATGCATTCAAGCATGGTGTTTCTGAAACAAGGGCTCATCCTTTTGTTGATATTCATCTTTCCGTTAATAAGCGGCAGTTAGCATTTGTGGTAAAAAACTCGACTGAATTATTTACGGGAGAAGGGGTAGTGAAAGAAAATATCGGGCTTTCTAACCTGAAGCGCCAACTGGAATTACTCTATACTGATTATAATCTTTCTATACTGCAGGAACCTTCTGTATTTACTGCTATTTTAAAAATAAATCTTGCAAGTCATGTCTAAAATAAAATGCATCATCGTGGAGGATGAGCCACTGGCAACAAAAATTTTGACCGAATATATATCCCAAGTGCCGTTCCTTGAAATGCAGGGGGCTTTTAAAGATGCTATTTTGGCCACAGACTGGTTGCGGGAACATCAAACCGACCTTATTTTTTTGGATATTCATCTGCCTAAATTAAAAGGGATGGCCTTTTTAAAAACATTGACAAACCCGCCGGCAGTGATTATTACTACGGCGTATCATCAATACGCTGTGGAGGGATTCAACCTGAATGTAACCGATTACCTGTTAAAGCCATTTGAGTTTGAACGGTTTTTAACAGCAGTAACAAAAGTAAGCGTATCGAAAAGTGATAAACATCCTATAATCAATTGGGAAGAGACAAAGGATTATTTGTTTCTAAATGTTCAAAAAAAGAAAGTGAAGATCTTGTATTCCGAAATCATTTATATAGAAAGCCAGCAAGAATATATTAAGATCGTTACCACCAAGAAAGTATTTTTTTCAAAATTGACTACTACCGAAATGGAATCTATTTTGCCCTCTTCTCTTTTTAAGCGGATTCACCGTTCCTATATCGTTTCAGTGAGTAAGATTGACTCGTATAATGCCGAAGCAGTTGAAGTGACAGGCATTTCCATTCCAATTGGCAGAAGTTACAGGGGTACCATTGAAAACCTGTAGTTGCACAAGGGAAATTTTGGAAAATTCACCAGGGAAATAACGCTAAGTACAACAGGGGGATTTATAAAATCGGCGTGATGGTTCTTGAACGCAATCCGAAGTATCTATTTTATTCTTCAGTTTTGTCTGTTATGCCTGATTCGTTTTCAATTTTGCTGACATCTTCATTTTGCCGATCCAATATTTGCTCGATGGATTTGATGGTTTGTAATTCACCACTTTTGGCCGATTCGTCTGCAATCATGGTGTAATGTTTTTCAAGTTCCTGCATTTCTGCTTCAGTTTTTGTTTCAATATTTACCATGCGGTTACTGGCATGATCATTTGAGGAAACGAGTTCATTTACTTTTAAATTCATTCCCCTGCTATATTTGTTAAATGATTTCTGGATAATGAAGAAACCTAAAAAAGTTATGCATAGAATGACATCATAAATACTGGTGTGAAATGATTGGCTTGTAAACGGAGTGGAGACGAGGTAGATAATTACAAGGATAAAGGCTAGCATAAAAGTAACCGAGTTGCCGAAAACTCTTAATGCGCCATCGACAAATTTTTCAAAAATACGTTCTGATTTGTGATAAAGATTATTCATACATGCATAGATACAAATTCCTTGCCTGAATTTAATTTAAAAATTCCTGTACACGCTATTTTCATTAAAGAAAAACGCCGGGCCGATAGCTATCGCCTACTCTCCGCACAAATAGCCGGTTGGTGAGAGAACTAGTCCCATCCATTTGCGGGATCGGTTACAAAGCGGAGAGGGTACTCAGCAAGGAAGAAGACGGTAACTGCTATTAGTTAGCAGGAATATAAATATCAAAGGTGGCTCCCTTATTTAATTCACTTGTTGTGAGAATGATGCCGTTATGATTCTCCACGATTTTTTTTACGATGGCAAGACCGATGCCCGTCCCTGCATATACTTCTTTGCTGTGCAATTTTTGGAACACACCGAAAATACGCTCGCTGAAATGGGATTCGAAACCGATGCCGTTGTCTTTGACTGTGATATGGCAATATTTTTTTTCAGGTGAAAATTTCTTGTTATTTAATTCACTGCCTTTTACAATTCTGCTCGTTATAATGATATGTGGTGGAATACCGGAATTTGAAAATTTGAGTGCATTGCTTATAAGATTGTACATAAGCTGGCGAAACTGGAAAGGGATGATATTGGCAGGGCAGATTTCGGTGGCTTCTAGGATTGCCTGTTTTTCCTGGATGGTATCTTTCAATTCGGTTTTAACTTCCTCTATAATCAGCTTGAGGTCGGTTTTTTCAAACTTAAGTTCAGTTGTGTTGATGCGGGAGAAGGCAAGCAAATCGTCAATCAGTTGTTGCATTCTTCCTGCTGCTAATTGCATTCGCTGGAAATTATATTTGCCGTTGTCAGACAGATTTTTATTTTCATTTTCGAGTATGATCGTTACGAAGGTTTGTATTTTACGTAATGGTTCCTGCAAATCGTGACTTGATACATACGTAAATGCCAGCAACTCTTTGTTGGCAATGATCAACTCGGCTGCCCGTTTTTCTTTCTCATCGTTTTGGAAAGCCAGTTCTTTGTTAGCAATGATCAACTCGGCTGCCCTTTTCTCTTTCTCATCGTTTTGAAGTGCCAGTTCTTTATTGGCAATGATTAATTCTGCTGCCCTTTTTTCTTTTTCCTCATTCTGGAAGGCCAGTTCTTTGTTGGCAATGATTAATTCTGCTGCCCGTTTTTCTTTTTCTTCATTCTGGAAGGCCAGTTCTTTGTTGGCGATAATCAACTCGGCTGCCCTTTTCTCTTTCTCATCGTTTTGAAGGGCTAATTCTTTGTTGGCAATGATTAATTCGGCTGCCCGTTTCTCTTTTTCATCGTTTTGAAGGGCCAATTCTTTATTGGCAATGATGAGTTCTGCCGCCCGCTTTTCTTTTTCTTCATTTTGAAAAGCCAGTTCTTTGTTGGCAATTCGTAAATCCTTTGCCCATTTTTGTTCTGTAACATCACGGGCTGCTGCAAAAACTCCAAGTACATTTCCTTTTTCATCTTTGTAAATGGTAGCATTATAAAGCACATCCGTCAAATTTCCGTTTTTATGTTTTATAGTTAGCGGATAATCTGCCACAAAACCTTTTTCAAAAACCTGGCGATAACCTTCCTGTGCTTTTTGGGGTTCTGTAAAATAATTGGAGAAGTCTGTATCGATTAATTTTTCACGCTCAACACCAGTAACTTTTATTGATGCCTCATTCACATCTAAAATCTTTCCTGTTGCACTGATGGTAACAAGGGGGTCTAAACTTGCTTCAATTAAACTACGGGCATAATTAGCTATGATTAACTCTGCTGCCCTTTTTTCTTTTTCTTCATTCTGGAAGGCCAGTTCTTTGTTGGCGATAATCAACTCGGCTGCCCTTTTCTCTTTCTCTTCGTTTTGAAGGGCTAATTCTTTGTTGGCAATACCTAACTCAGCAGCCCGTTTTTCTTTCTCTTCGTTTTGAAAGGCGAGTTCTTTGTTGGCGATGATTAACTCAGCTGCCCGTTTTTCTTTCTCTTCGTTTTGAAGGGCCAATTCTTTGTTGGCAATGATTAATTCGGCTGCCCGTTTCTCTTTCTCATCGTTTTGAAGGGCTAATTCTTTATTGGCAATGATTAATTCGGCTGCCCGTTTCTCTTTCTCATCATTTTGAAGTGCCAGTTCTTTATTTGCAATCCCTAACTCGGCTGCCCTTTTTTCCTTTTCTTCATTTTGAAAGGCGAGTTCTTTGTTAGCTATACTTAATTCTGCTGCTCTTTTTTCCTTCTCTTCGTTTTGAAAGACCAGTTCCTTATTGGCAATGATTAACTCGGCGGCCCTTTTTTCTTTTTCATCATCCTGAAAGACCAATTCTTTATTAGCAATGCCTAACTCAGCTGCCCGTTTTTCTTTTTCTTCGTCCTGGAAAGTAAGTTCTATGTTAGCAATGCCTAATTCAGCAGCCCTTTTTCCTTTCTCTTCTTTTTGAAAGGCCAGTTCTTTGTTGGCAATAGCTAACGCTATTGTCAGTTTTCCTTTCTCCTCTTTTTGAAAGGCCAGTTCCTGCTTAGCGACGATTAATTCATCTTTATCCGTTTCTTTTCCTTTAGCCATCTGTGGTACATTTTAAAATATTGTTTTCACTAAATATCAAAATAAAAATTTCTTTTTAAGGCGCACAATTTATCCGGCTTACTTTTTTTAGGATACGTTTAACCACTGTTTTCCACTTTAAGTACAAAATTTTCCATCGTTGGCACTGAAATATTTTCTTTTGCAATGATGGTAAGTGCCTGCTGAATTATTTTTTTGAATTGTGAAAATTCAGAAGGCTTCCGGATGAAATATTGCGCCCCATTTTTGAACAGTTGGTTCACCACTTCCTGTTCAAAGGAGGTAGAGAACATAATTACCGGTAGCTGATGTAGTTTTTTGTTGCCTTTTATTTCCGATAGACATTCAAATCCGTTTTTGCGGGGCATATTCAGGTCAAGGAAAAGAACATGGGGTAGTTCGTTCGCTTCATTGGTGAGCAGTTGCATCAATTGCTCTCCTTCATTAACAATGGTAAGGGTGGTGACTACCGGTAATTCTTCTACTGCTTTTTTAAAAAAGAGGCAATCATCCATATCGTCATCAGCCAGTAAAATATTGAGCAAAGCAAATTGTGGTGCAGCTTTCATGATAATTAAATTTCCGGATGAATGGAGAGTTTAAAAAAATCATTAAACCAGAAAAGTTATTGATAATTAATACTATTTGTGGTTAATACGAAATTTTCTTTAGGGGGTTTAGAATGATTCCCTTCTGTTATATGTACGATTATGTACTGAACTATTTTTTTCAATCGTGAAATATCAGCAGGTTTACTTATATAGTAGTTTGCCCCGTTTTGGTACAGCATATTTGCGATCTCCATATGAAAGGAGGTCGAATAAATAATTACGGGAAGATGATTTAATTTTTCGTTGCCTCTTATTGCTGATAAACATTCAAAACCGTTTTTCCGCGGCATATTAAGGTCGAGGAAAAGAATAGCAGGAAGTTCGGTTGTTTCGGTTGTAAGCAGCTCCATCAGTTCTTCCCCGTCAAGAACTGTTGTAAGATGTGTGGGTAGTGAAAATTCTTTTAGTGCTTCCTTCATGAAGTAACAATCATCAGGATCGTCATCGGCAAGCAGGATATTGAGTTTTTTTGAATGCATACGCTGAGGAGATGTTATAATGGAATGATTGAAATTTACAGATTCATAGGACTAGGTTATAAAATTATCTGCTGTTCTTTCATCGATCTTTTTTCTATCGCCTCCATCAGTACTTTGTGAATGTTCTGTTTGAGTTGTACAAGATCATGCGGCTTACGGATATAATTGTCCACGCCAATATCGTGGAGCTTTTTTATCATCTCACTCTCATAACCAATGTACCGGGAATAAAACGTTGAAAACATGACCACATAAAGATCTTTCAGCTTTTTGTTTGCTCTTATTTCAGACACAGATTCAAACCCGTTTTTACGGGGCATGTTAATATCCAGGAAAAGAACATCAGGAAGCTGTTCCGGATTATCCAAAAGGTAATTCATTAGTTGTTCGCCATCAGGAACCGTTGTAAGCCTTGTGTCGATGGGAATACCCTGTAACGCTTTATCAAAGAAAAAGCGATCGTCCATATCATCTTCGGCCAGCAGGACATTCAGCGGGACAGATTGTTGTTCAGGGTTCATTTAAATCAATTAATCATTCTGACAATACAATTATTACACCAAAAGGAGGTTTATATCCGGAATGTATGATATAGGTTTCTATTGTTCAAAATAGAGGTGAATGTGATTATTTTGTGACTGTTAACAGAAATAATTTTATTGGCGTGAATATCTCTGAGTAGCGGATTCTGATTTTATATTTATCCGTTTAATGCATGGTTTTTCAACTTTTACATGAATTGAGTGTAGCGAAATTGAAACAAACCGGCAGTAAAATCAACCGGCTCAGGAGAGGAGTGATGTTGTTAAGCGGAGTTTCAGTCAATCACTTGCGGGTTGTCATTTTGTACATTATATGCAGGCAACAGTAAAATAATTCCTATCCTGGGGTATTTTATACCCGTTATCCCGAATTGTGTAAATGCTTTCATTGATAAAGATCTCTTTGTTTTCATCTGGGTCTATTGACTTTTTGATTCCCGGGGTCTGAACTGACAGGTGTATTAGTAAAGATTGGTCGTTGCCAAAGGAGAAGTTTGGAACATTGGTTCACAGGCGGGTGTCAGGTAGTTTTGTTTACTGGCTTTGTGGCATCCGGATTTTCATTCCTGATATTTATCTGGATAGGCTGGGATAGGTTTCGCCTTATTACCAAGTTGCAGTAGAGAACAACACCGAGCCGATCCTTTGATGCCTCAGGACTATCGGCACAACGCTGTATGCAATGCAGGGCGGTGAGCCATCGGCTACGAAACTATAATGTTGGAAGACGCGGCAGGGAAGAGAAACACCAACAACAGCGTATTTTTTTTGGCGGAATACCTGCCGGTACAGAACACCCGCCAGTGGCTATGTGAAAAATATAATTTATTTCTTCCCCAAATCTTTATATTGTTTTGGTGTCATATTAAATCGTTTTTTAAATGCAGTAAAAAAAGCTGACTTGGTATTAAAGCCACAAGTATACATTATTTCTGCAACCGTTTCTTTTTTATCCGATGAGCTTTTTAGCCTTGCAGCAGCTTCCTCCACACGTAAAGTGTTTATGTAATTAGAAAAATTAGTTTGCAAATTGTCATTTATCATTTGCGAGAGAGTCCTCGGAGGGATATTCAATGCGTTGGCAATATCTTTCAAAGTAAGTGTTGCATGGAGATAAGATTTTTCTTTTTGTATATACTCCTGCAGTTCCTTTAGCAATAATATGGTGTCCTGGTCCGGCTCTTTTGTTTTTTCAGGAGTATTACTGACAGTTAATTGTTCGGCCAGTATAACCGGGGTGCCGGGTAGCAGGGTTTCTTCTTCTTCTGTAACAGCATACAGAAATTGGGCATGAAAAACAGAAAAATAAAACATCACATTTACTAGCAAAAACACAAAGACAAAAACCAGTACACTGAAAAAAGGTTTTACATAAGAAGAGAACCCTGTATTTTCAGAAAGAAACTGAATAATATCTGATAGCAAAACCAGCAGGTAAATGCCAAACAACCATCTTAAATAGTTTAATTTTTGAATATCATTTACTGACCTTGTTTGCTGCGTAATATTAATAAAATCAGCGATTAATTTCCCTCCCGTAATAAAGTATCCAATGGTAATGAAGAAGTACAAAAAGTAAACAAATAAAAAATTAACAGGAACATTGCTGATGATGAAAAATAATGATATAGTCAACGGTATCCGATGTATCCAGTTGCGGTTCAGGTATTTTTTTTCATACAATAATTCTTTTATATAGCAATAAAAAAGGGGGGCATATACAAACCCATATAGCATATTAATTCTTTGCAGAACTTCAGGGTAAAACCCATTTTGAGAAAAAATAAAGCCCAGCATCTGAAAACACAGTAGTAAAAAGAAAATTAACGGGTACCGGTTGGTTTTCTGTATCAACCCTTTCCATATAAGAAAGAATATAAGGTATGTCAGGCATTGTATAGCTATTATTATTTGAGGAATATTGCTCATAGTAACCAGCATACCCCTTTTTAGCCTTACAAACGCAAAAAATGCTGAAAGTATGCAAGGGGAAATTTTGCAGAAAACAGAAAAATTATACTTGATGCTTTAATAGTCAAGAGTGTGTAAATCTTATAAAGGGTTCTGATTTACGTTTTAAACTATCAGAACTTCTTTTTTCGGTACTGTTTCATGAATCAGAACCTCCTGCAAATGTTTCCATCTTTACTTTGTTTAAAACAAAAAAGAATGAAACAACTGAATCACCGCATTTTCCTGATTTTGCTGGCAATGTTATTACCGGCTTCATATGTACTTTCACAGGAAACTGTGTTTACCGCTTCACCAGGGGCATTCCGTTGCAAGGATGGTATGATTTACTTTACTGATCCCGTATTATCGGATAAAAATAAGATTTACCTCGTCGAATACCAAACCGGTAAACGGGTTTTGCTTGAAAGAGGACAAATAGCGACCAGCTATATAAACCAGTCCCTGGGATTTTCGTTGGAACAACTGGGAACTGACTGGGTGCTTACGAGAATCAAAGGCAAACGGGTGGAAAAAATAATGAAAGTTCCTTTTAAGGAAAAAACCATTTATTTTAAAAGCGGAAACATTCATTTGTTTGGAAAGCTGGTTGTTCCGGAAGGCAATGGTAAGTTCCCGGTGGTTATTATTGCGCATGGTTCAGATAATGAGTCAGCAGTGGATACATATTTTGAACCCTATTTGTTTGCATCGCAGGGTATCGCTTGTTTTGTATACGACAAAAGAGGTACCGGTAAATCCGAAGGTCAGGCAATATTATCATTTCAACTATTATCAGATGATATGGTGGCTGCAATTAGCCAGCTTCATACCTTTCAGAGCGTTGACACAAGCAATATTGGATTATCCGGTTACAGCCAGGGCGGTTGGATTGCTCCACTGGCGGCATTAAAATCAGGCCAGGTAAAATTTGCCGTTATTAATTATGGTATGGCCATGTCAGTGGCAGATGAAGACCAATATGAAGCACCTTTAAAGCTTGCGGATAAGGGAATTAAAGAATCTGCAATTACTGAATTTAAAGAATTAAACAACACTATTCATCGTATTGTAAAAAATGACTTTCAGACAGGATGGGTGGATACGTTAAAAGTTGTTTACAATAAATATGCGGGAAGACCATGGATGGATAGCTTAAAGAAAACACTAACCTGGGCAGGTTCTTTAGCAAAAATGGGTTGGGAACAAGTGAGTAAATATGTGCCTGATTTAATGCGAACACTCGACCCCTTTTATGATCCCGTCACCACACTCAGTAAATTAAATATTCCTATGCTTTGGCTGGTGGGTGATGCTGACATTGAAGCCCCGCCGCAAATAACTATTAAACTGATCAATAATATGATTCAGGAAGGCAAAAAACCTTTTGAGTTGAAAATTTACAGGCATGCGGATCATGGCCTTTTATTATTTACAAAAGCAGGTACAGGTGCAAAGAGAGTATATACAGATTATGCGCCGGGCTATTTTATTGATGTTGTAAGATGGATAAAAAAACAAATAAGAAAGTAGTAAAAGCCACCGTTTATAGTAAAGTTTATCCGGCGTGTTTTTTTTCGGAGAGCACAGCTGTTATCCTTGGATTGTCCGTTGAATAGTTTTAATAATAAATAAAAGTTGAATGTTTGTCTATCGTTTGCAACGATAGGCTTAAAAAAATTTACTGCCTTTTTAAGGCGGATGTCCGCCTGCCGGTAGACAGGTTTAGTTGCAACTTGTCCCATCCGAAGGCCGGAGACTAACCGCAAACATTCATCTTTTTTTATTCTTTGGCGCACTACGGAGAACGGAAAGGTGTTAGAAAGGAAACCCCCGTTTCGTATTTGGCTTTGGAGCCAAACTATCTGTAAAAATAAAGTTAATACCGCTCATATAATTTCAGAAAAATATATTTCTATAATCAATACCTTAACTCTAAAGTAGTAGTTGTAATTCCCTGATTAAAAAATAAGTAATGTTTGTATTTAAAAAACATCTGGTCACCGGTAAATTAATTTTTACCGTTGTATTTTTTTTATGTTTTAATTCTATCACATCGGCTCAGGATGAAATCTATTTTACTAGTGGAGGGATATCCTTATCTGGCACATTAATTCAGCCAAAAGGACCTGGTCCGTTTCCGGTCGTCATATTTATACATGGTTCCGGGGCTGAAGAAAGGTCAAATTCCAAATCAAGGGCCAAAGAATTTGCGAAGAATGGAATTGCAGCATTTATATATGATAAAAGAGGCGTGGGTAAATCGGAAGGTAATAAGAATTTTTATCAATACTATTCATTTGATACGTTGGCCATGGATGCTGGTGCTGCGGTTGATATGCTGGCAAAAAGACCAGCAATAAACCCGGCCAGGATCGGCTTGGTAGCTGCGAGCCAGGGTGGATGGGTGGCGCCGCTCCTGGCAAGGTTGAATAAAAATATTTCTTTTATGATTATTATTTCCGGTTCCGTATCCACTCCCGGAGAAGATAATCTGTTTGAAAGGAGTGCAAGACTGAAAAACGAAGGATTTTCAGCAACTGAAATAAATGAAGTTGAAAAAATGCACCTTGTTGACCAGGAGGTAAGCCGCAGCGGTGAAAAAATGGATGAGTTTGAAAAGATGTGGGGCCTGTATAAAAATTCAAAATGGTTTAAACGGGTATATCTATCCGATGAACCTGTGCCTGTTAACTCGAAGTACCGGCAATGGTATAAAACAATACTGGATTTTAACCCGGTTATTTATCTGAAGGAATTGTCGATACCGGTTTTATGGTTGTATGGTGATGCTGAACTGGACAGGTTTTGTCCGGTTCATTTGAGTGTACAGCATTTGAATGAATTAATAAAAGCAGGTAAAGTTTATAAAGTTGTGCAGATTCCCGGTGCTGATCATTCACTCACAAATAAGTCAAAGGATTTTGTATTGGACAACACGGTATTTGAATGGCTTAAATCAACGTTATAATTGCTATTTTATTACGCTGCAGTTGATGCCATTATATAAACAGATAAAAAATTAGCCTATGAAGAAATTATTATTTTTTCTTTTTCTAGGTGTAAGCTTTGTGTCTTGCGGCCAAAAAAATGAAAATGTAAAAGAGGTTTATTCTGTGGAAGAATTGAAACAGGATTTTAATGTATTCAGGGCTTCGCTGGAAGAAGGTCATCCTGCCTTATACAGATACAAGTCTAAAGCAGCCATGGACTCTATATTTAGTGTAGCGGCTGCGGCCATTACAACACAAATGACAGATATGGAATTTATGCGTTTAGTATGCAAGGTAGCAGCACTGGTTGGTGATGGGCATCTTAGAGTAATTCCTCCCAAAATTCATAAAGACAAACTGGATGAGGGTAAGACAGCCACACCATTCAGGGTTTATTGGTACGACGATAAATTATTTGTAATTAAAAATTATTCTTCTCTCACGGATAAAGAATTTCTCGGGGCACAAATCCTTGCCATTAATGGACATGCAGTAAGTGATATACTTAAAGAATATCTGTTAATAGCTACATCCGACGGAAGTAATGTCACGAATAAATTCAGGATGCTGTCAAGGCCACGGCCTTTTGTAAGATGTTTAAACTATTTGTACGGTTATACCGAAACATACCAGTTGGATTATATCCCTTTAAATGAAACGGCAGTTAAAAAAGCTACATTAGCCGGAATAACATTTGACGAATTATTTAATGCAGATAAAAAACGCTATCCTGAAATTGCTTCGATACCACAGGCCGGATTTGATATTTCTCCGGATAATCAATATGCTTATTTACGAATCAATTCTTTTGACAAGGAATTGCTTAAGGATAATAAAATTAATTTTGAAAAATTCCTGGCTACTTCATTTAAAAGTATTGACGATGGCCATATAAAAAATTTACTTCTTGATTTACGGGGTAATGGTGGCGGAACAGATGAGTATGGCAAAATCCTTTTTTCTTATTTCACCAGTCAGCCATTTGATTATTATACTTCTTTGCGGATGAATAAAGAAAGTTTTGATTTCTTTAAATATACAAGCAGTCCGGATAGAAAGGCTCCTAAAGGAATGCTGAAAGCAAATAGTGAAGGAAGTTTTGAAAACATAAAGCATCCTAATGTTGGGCAACAAAACCCAACATTACCAACATTTACAGGTAATATATTTGTACTGATCAATGGAAGTTGTTTTTCTACCACCAGTGAATTCTTATCCATACTTCATTATCATACTAAAGCTGTTTTTATCGGCGAAGAAAGTGGTGGTGGCTACTACGGCAATTGCTCCGGGCCTGCTCCGGAATTTTTTCTACCCATTACAAAAGTGAGTGTGGAAATACCATTAATGAATTATACCATGGCCGTAAAGGGATATCCCTATCCGGACAGGGGATTAATTCCGGATCATGAAATCGTTCCATCAATAAAGAATAAGATGGAGCATAAGGATGTGGAACTTGAATTTGCAAAAAGCCTGATTAATAGATAGAATTATTCTTTGTGTAGTCAGTATTAATTAGAATTTACTGTTTAGAGGAAAAGAAGTAAGAGTAGGGCCTCTTTTGTTCTGGCTGCCTGCCGGCCTTGCTTCGCTGAAGCTTCAGCGAAGGAGAGTAGGCAGGTTGCTGGTGTTGTGAGCTTGTCGAACTATGCCCGGCTGCTTTGCCCAACACAACCTTCCTTTACCGGCTGGCAGGCACACTGCAACGGCGTGCTGCTTTCTTTGGGAAGACTAACAAGGGCGAAACAAAGACGTGTTATTTTTTTCGGAAGACCTGCCGGGGCGGAAGAGTACTGAAAATGAGGAACCCGGAGGACAATCGGATTCTATAAATCTGAATACTCAACAGGCCGAAGGAAAGTAATATCAATATGGGATACATTTTTTTGATACATGGGCATTGAAGAGATTTTTTTCCAAACGGAATCTTCCCTGAATTTTTTCCAATGTGCTTCCCGGTCCTGCATATTTTCAAAACTTGTCATATACATCAGGTTAGGCATTTTACTTCCTGCAATCACTTCACTGTAGAATATTGCATTAAAGTTTAATCTGGTAAATATGCCAATTTCATCCTCTTCATTAAACATTTGTACTTTATTACGGAATATTTTTTCCGTGGCACTTTCATAACTCCGCAGTTCATATACCCGTTCTTTTTTGGCAGCAGTTAATGCTGGTAATTTCAATGCAGGTGCCAGGTGAAATGATTTCAGTAAAATAGTTTCCATCCGGTTGTAGGGAGCTGCTGTGTAAACAGCATTGATATATTCAGCACCGCTTGCCTGGTAGTCTTTATCATCAGCTAATTTATCAGCCATTTTGGTGATCATATCCAATGATTTTAAAGGTGTCAAAACATACAATGTTTTCGTTTTGCTGGTATCATTAGCGATAGCTTTAAAAACACCCACATTATTAATCTGCATTCTGTGCAACGCAGGTAACAAAGCCTGTTGAAGATAGTTGTCAAGCACTTTTTCCTGTTCCGGTAGACTATACTGATAGACGGTAAGTTGATAAAAAACCCTTGCAGATTTTTGGGGTTGCGACCAGGATACAACAATAAATATTGAAATAGCAGATACAAATACTCCCCAATTTTTCGTTAAGCATTTTTTCATTTGAATATTTTATTTTAAGAAACCAGGTGATTTGAATAAAGTTATTGTTTATTTTCTGATTTATTCTGCCCGGATCTGTTAGGAATCAACACGGGCAGAAAATATTAATCCATTTTGTGTATATTTTTTCTAAATTTATTGAAATATTTTTATGAGTAATAAAAGTTTTAGTCGCCGTAAGTTTATTAATACAGTTGGCCTGTCGGCTTTTGCAGCCGGTACGTTGGCATTACCTGCTATTAGTTTTGCCGGCAATTTAGATGAAGGTGATAGAAACATTAATCGAATCGGGCCCATCGAGGGGTATACACCGCAAATTGGCACGCTTATTTCCATGCTGGAATGGATAAGTGATTCGGTGACTCGTGTTACCAAAAAACTATCGGTAGAAGAGTTGGATTATTTGCATGATAAAGATTCTAATTCAATTGGTGCATTGATGATGCATGTTGCTGCCACAGAAGTTATTTACCAGGACATTACGTTTAAAAATCTCAACAACTTTAGTAAGGCGAATAAAGAAAAATGGGGTATTGCCATGGACCTGGGTCCGGAAGCACAAACCAAAATAAAAGGTAATAATATTACGTATTATACCGATGCCATGAATGAAGCAAGGAGTAAAAGCCTGGCAGAATTTAAGAAAAGAGATGATGAATGGTTACTTGCCGGTGAAACAAATGGATCCGGTATGAATAACTATTGCAAATGGTTTCATGTAACGGAGCATTTTGCAAATCACCGCGGGCAAATAACCTGGTACAGCAAACGATTGCCCGGTAGTGGTTCTTGATTTAAATAAAACTACAAAGGCGAGCAGCTGAAGTCGTTGGTGTTGGTTATAAGTATCTGGTTTTATGTTGCTTTCTTTGTAACACCTGCAAGCGCAAGAACAAATCTGGCAGAAAAAATGCCCGTATTCTCCTAATCCTTTCTCCTTATTTTATTTTATCTTGTACTTTAACAAGACCGGTTATAGCTTACTGCTTATCTTAAACATGTTGAAGACAATATTATTATCGCTGTTCTTATTCTTTTGTACTATTCTGATTTCAGCCCAGGCCTTGCCCAATACACAGACCGGGAAAATACCTCCCAACATCATACTCATTATTGCCGATGATCTTGGCTACAGCGACCTTGCCAGTTACGGAAATAGCCAGGTGCATAC
>JANMLJ010000101.1:0-17837 GCA_031372465.1 Chitinophagaceae bacterium
GATGATCAGCCAACCGGTTCAGTTGGTGATGTAGCGGTGGCACCCTCTAACCCCAATGTTTTGTATGTAGGTAGTGGCGAAGGTTTACAACGCCCGGATCTTTCGGTAGGTGATGGCATATACAAATCAACTGATGCGGGAAAAACATGGATGAATGTTGGATTAAAAGATGCCCAGCAAATTGGTGGATTAGCGATAGACCCGGCTAATGAAAATAAAATTTTTGCAGCTGCTTTGGGCCACCCTTATGGCCCTAATAAAGAAAGAGGTGTATACAGAACGATTGATGGTGGAAAATCATGGCAACAGGTTTTATACATTGATGAAAACACCGGTGCTATACAGGTAACGATTGATCCCAAAAATTCAAACATCGTTTATGCTGATATGTGGGCAGGCAGACAGGGCCCCTGGGAAAATGGTGCCTGGAACGGAACAGAAAGTGGTTTATTTAAATCAACGGATGGAGGATCTACCTGGAAAAAACTCACCAAAGGATTGCCCACCACCGAACAGGGTTTAGGCAGAATTGGTTTTTGCATCGCTCCTTCTGATAATAATCGGTTATACGCAACCGTTGATGCAGGAAAATACGGGGGTATTTACAGAAGTGATGATGCCGGAGAAAGCTGGACCAACATCAACAGCGATGGCAGGTATTGGGGAAGAGGAAGTGATTTTGCAGAAATAAAAGCAGATCCTAAAAATCCCAATATTGTATATACTGTAAATGTAGTAACATGGAAATCGGTAGATGGTGGTAAAACATGGACTGCGTTTCGTGGTGCACCAGGTGGTGATGATTATCATCGTATCTGGATCAATCCAACAAATTCCGATATTATTTTATTGGCCAGCGACCAGGGAGCGATCATAACCGTTAATGGCGGACAAACTTTTTCCAGCTGGTATAATCAACCGACAGCACAATTTTATCATGTTAGTACTGATAATGCTTTCCCGTATAATGTGTATGGAGGTCAGCAGGAAAGCGGTTCAGTTGGTATTGCCTCAAGAGGTAATGATGGAGGTATCACTTACCGGGAATGGCATCCTGTTGGGGTGGAAGAGTATGGTTATGTGGCCGCCGACCCCTTAGATCCCAATATTATTTACGGAGGTAAAATTTCACGTTTTGATAAACGTAATGGACAAACACAAAATATTTCTCCTGAAGCCGTGCGTTCTGGCAAATATCGTTTTATAAGAACAGCCCCTGTATTATTCAGTCCCGTAGATAATAAAACATTATACTTCGCAGGCAATGTACTTTTCAAAACGATGAATGGCGGCAATAGCTGGCAGGTAATAAGTCCTGACCTTACCAGGGAAAGCTGGGATGTACCCGGCAGTGTAGGAATTTACACAATTGATGATCCCGATAAATACCGGGAAAAAAATATGCCCCGTCGTGGTGTAATATATACAATTGCCCCTTCCTATAAAGATATCAACACGATCTGGTGCGGAACAGATGATGGATTGATCCAACTAACAAAAGATGGTGGCAAGACATGGAAAAATGTAACGCCCCCGGAAATAACCTCCTGGAGCAAAATTTCGTTGATGGATGCCAGTCATACTGATGTAAATACTGCCTATGCCGCTGTAAACAGGATCCGATGTGATGATATGCGGGCGCATATTTACAGAACCAGGGATAATGGCAAAACATGGAAAGAAATTGTAAATGGTTTACCGGATGATCCTATTAATGTGGTAAGAGAAGATCCAAAACAAAAAGGGTTATTATTTGCCGGTAGTGAAAGAGCGGTATATGTTTCATTCGATGATGGCGATCATTGGCAAAGCCTTCGGTTGAATATGCCGGCCACTTCTATTCGTGACCTGGTAATAAAAGATGATGATATTGCCGTTGGCACACATGGAAGAAGTTTCTGGATACTGGACGACATAACTCCATTGCGTCAGTTGACAAATCAGCTGGCCAAACAACCAGCGATACTTTACAAACCACAAACAGCTTATCGTGTACGTTGGGATATGTACACCGATACACCGGTACCACAGGAAGAACCTGCCGGGCAAAATCCTCCGGATGGTGCTATTATAAATTATTATTTAGCTGTAAAAGCAAAAAATATTACACTGGAAATTTTAACACGAAATGATGCAAATGATAAGAATAGTATAATCCGGAAATATTCCAACAGTGATACACTTTATAAGATTGGGGATGTAAACATTCCCCATTACTGGATTCGACCACAGGAAATACTTTCTGTTGAACCTGGATCACATCGGTTTGTCTGGGATATGCTATATACACCATTGAATGTATCTCCCTCCTATCCAATATCAGCCACCTACATGAATACTGCCCCAGAACCAACATCACCCTGGATTATGCCAGGCATGTATAAGGCAAGATTAAATGTGGATGGCAAAATAGTTGAACAATCTTTTGAAATTAAGATGGATCCGCGTGTTAAAACTTCTTTAACCGATTTAAAAAAACAACACGACCTTTCTTTACAATGTTATGAAGGAAGAAAAAAATGTATTGATGTATTAGAAGAGATTCATCAGTTCCGGGCAATGTTGCGTGCGCAACTAACCAGTGCTGAAATACATGTAGTTGACAAATTAGGGCCGTTAGAAAAAGCAGCAGGTTTATTAGAAAATCCCGTTCAGGGCAGCCAGGAACCAAGCTTTAGCAGGCTTAATAATACATTTGCTACTATCTTCAATACGATGCAGGACAATGACTGGCCACCTACCACTCAAGCCATTGCAGCAGCTACAGATGCACAAAAACAATTACAAGTATTAATAACAAAATGGAATGCGCTAAAAGTTAAACAAAACGGTAAGTAAAACGCGAAAACCACTTGCCCGAAAAAGCTGAAACCCTTACCTTTACAGCTCTTTAGAGTCAACATTTTACTTCATTAACAGGATTATTTTATGGCAGATATTTTTGAACGTTTATTAAAACATGCAGGGCCAATTGGTCAGCACCGTGAAAGAGCTCATGGCTATTTTGCTTTCCCTAAATTAGAAGGTGAAATAGGAAGCAGGATGAAATTCCGCGGCAAAGATATGATTGTATGGAGCCTGAATAATTACCTGGGACTTGCCAATCATCCAGAAGTAAGAAAAGCTGATACGGAAGGTGCAAGAGAATATGGATTGGCGGCACCTATGGGTGCAAGAATGATGAGTGGAAACAGCAACTTGCATGAGCAATTAGAAGCTGAATTGGCGGCATTCGAAATGAAAGAAGATGCTGCACTATTGAACTATGGCTATCAGGGTATGGTCAGCGTTATTGATGTATTATGCGGCCGTCATGATATTATTGTTTATGATGCAGAAAGTCATGCCTGCATCATTGATGGATTGCGTTTGCATCCAGGTCATCGTTATGTTTTCAAACATAATGATATGGAAGATTTTGAAAAACAACTTCAACGCGCCAGTGCTTTGATTGAAAAACAAAAAACGGGCGGCATATTGGTTATCACCGAAGGTGTGTTTGGCATGGCCGGTGATCAGGGCAACCTGGTAGATATCGCAGCGCTGAAAGATAAATATGAATTTCGTTTACTCGTGGATGATGCACATGGTTTTGGAACATTAGGAAAAACAGGTGCCGGTGCCGGTGAAGAACAAGGTGTGCAGGTTAAAATTGATTTATACTTTTCCACTTTTGCCAAATCGATGGCTTCTATTGGCGCTTTTATTGCAGGTGATAAACAAATAATTGACTACATCCGTTATAATATCCGTAGCCAGATATTTGCCAAAAGTTTACCAATGCCATTGGTAGTTGGCAACCTGAAGCGGCTTGAATTATTAAAGACCCAACCCCAACTAAAAGAAAAATTATGGGAGAATGCCCAAAAGCTTCAAAAAGGTTTAAAAGAAAGAGGATTTGATATTGGTAAAACAGACAGTGTAGTAACACCAATCTACATGAAAGGTGATGTTCCTGAAGCTACAGCCATGGTGATGGATATCCGGGAGAATTATCATATTTTTTGTTCGATTGTTGTTTACCCGGTTATACCAAAAGGACATATTATTTACCGCCTTATTCCTACTGCCGTTCATACAGATGATGATATTCAGCAAACACTGGTGGCTTTTTCTGAAACAAAGAAAAAATTAGATGCAGGTGAGTACAGAGTAGAAGCAATTCCTGACATGGCAGACCCAACCGCAAAGCGATTTGATTATCTGACAGAGAAACTTAAAAATAAATAATAAATAAATTGGTAAGTGAAAGCCCCGTACTCGTGAGAAACGAGACGGGGTTTATTATTTATACGGTAATACCTTTTGCTACTATTCCATTACATTTACGCCCATAAAAAATCAGATCATGCAAAAAATTTTCTTTCTCCTGTTTTTGTTGCCCCTAGTGGCTGTGGCACAAAAAAAACAAATTACTTTAGAAGATATTTATAAAAACAGAACATTCCAGGGTGAATTTGTGGCAGCAGATTTTGGTCAGACCAATAAAGACCCTGAAATAAATCCGAAGGAGCTCAAAGATGAAAATGGCAAACCATTCGACCGGTTTGAAGATATTATTTACAGTACTATTTATCCTAACACTGTTTTAATCCGAAGAGGAATAGAGCCAATCTACCGCCGTTCATCCAAAGCAATTGTTTACCTCTATGATGCAATATCGAAATCCCTTATAAAACTTGACAATGAAAAACTGATGCATCCAACCCTTTCTCCGGATGGCAGTAAAATAGCTTATGTAAAGAATAATAATCTTGTTCTCTATGATATTGCTACTAAAAGTGCAAGATCTGTCACTACTGATGGCAAATGGAACATTATCATTAATGGAAATTGTGATTGGGTATATGAAGAAGAATTTTCTTTTTCCCAGGCTTTTCAATGGAGCCCGAAAGGCAATTATATTGCCTACTACCGGTTTGATGAAAGTAATGTGAAGGAGTATCAGTTTACACAGTTTGATAATACCTATAACAAACAATATACCTATAAGTATCCAAAAGCAGGAGAAGAAAATTCTAAAGTCGATATTCATATTTATGATATTGCCAATAATAAAGATGTAAAAGCTGATTATCCGCCCGGTGATATTTATATACCCCGTATCAAATGGACACAGGATGATAATTCTTTGGTCGTATACTGGATGAACCGGCACCAGGATGAACTAAAACTCTTGATGACCAATGCAAAATCAGGAATCAGCAAATCTCTTTACGAGGAAAAAAATAAATATTATATCGACATCAATGATGATTGGCAGTTTACAAAAGATGGAAAAGGTTATCTGTTTACCAGTGAAATGAATGGCTATAATCATATCTACCTGTATAGCCTGGATGGCAAAACAAAAACACCCATCAGCAAAGGAAATTATGAAGTGACAGAAATCAATGGAGTGGATGAAGTTAATAAAAGGATTTTTTATATGATGGCCTACCCCCGGCCGATGGACCGTAATTTTTTTGTAACTGATTTTGATGGAAAAAATACAACCCAGCTGACACAAGGTGAAGCCTGGCATCGAATAGTATTAAATGACAGTTTTACCCGTTATTATGATTATAAATCAGATTTGAATACCCCTCAGGTTGTTACGCTGAACAATATCACGATTGACAAAAAGAAAGGTATCAACTCATCATTAGTTAAAACAGTTAATGAAAACAATAAATTAGCCGGTAAAATTTCAGAATATAGCATTGGCAAAGCTGAATTTATACGTGTACCCAATAGCAAGGGCGATACTTTAAATGGCTGGATGCTGAAGCCGGCCAATTTTGATGCATCAAAAAAATATCCGGTATTATTCTGTAACTATGGCGGACCCGGATCTCAGCAGGTAGCTAATCGATATGGTGCAGTCAGTATGTGGCACCAGCTAATGGCAGAAAAAGGGTTTATTATTGTTAGTGTCGATAATACCGGTACCGGTTTTCGTGGCGAAGAATTTAAAAAGAAAACCTATCTGCAACTTGGCAAGTTTGAAATAGAAGACCAGATTGATGCCGCAAAATTTATCGGCAATATGTCATTTGTTGATAAAAATAATATTGGCCACTGGGGATGGAGTTATGGTGGTTTTATGAGCGCATTAGCAATTACCAAAGGCAATGAAGTTTTCAGTGCTGCAGTATCCGTAGCACCAGTTACCAACTGGAGATTTTATGATAATATCTATACGGAAAGATATATGCGTACACCGCAGGAGAATCCCAAAGGATATGATGATAACTCCCCTATCAATTTTACGGATAAAATAAAAGGCAAATATCTTCTCATACATGGCATGGCAGATGATAATGTACATTTCCAAAATGCTACACAAATGATTTCAGCGTTGGTAAAAAGCAATATCGATTTTGAAAGCGCCTATTATCCGAATAAAAATCATGGTATTTCTGGTCAGCTGGATAATACGACCATGCATCTTTGGGGAAAAATGACCAATTGGATACTGGATAATATGGGAAATGAAAATACCCAAAAAACCAGTAAGCCAGTTAAACAAATGAAGGGATTCTGATAAATTTTTTTGAAATAAATAAAAATGAGGCTGTCTTAAAAGTCAATTCAAGAATAAATGCCGGTAAGGCGATAAGACAGTAAGTATTGAAATTCAACTACTATTTTCTTCCCGACTTCCCTCCTACGCTAATGCTTCGGTGGGTAAATCCGTCTTACCGGCAATATTTAATTTTTGAGACATCATCTTCTATTGGATGAGTTAAAAAACCTTTCATTTCATTTGCTTAAATTTCCCATTCAATAATTATCGGGTCAGCTTATTTATTGCAGCTAAAATATTCCATTAATAAATGACCGGAACGGGAGTTCCGGTGGCAAAAAAAAGTCCACCGACTCGAAAGTCGGGGGACTTAATCAAAAACTATTAACCATTAAACCTTAACTCATGAAAATTCACATACAATTTCGTCAATAATATTGTAAAAGCAATATTCCATTTGTAGAAAATTGGTCATTTCTTTGAGAAAACTCTGAAAAAATCAACTTTATTGACCTGCTTAACTAATCTTCAATAATTCAAACTTCAATAAATCACCTCATCAATTTTAAAGGATCGTTGGCCATTTATCCTAATTTCATGTGTTGATTAAAAAAACTGGGAGATTATACGCTTTGTTCATCACCGGAAACATTCCGGTTAGAATTATTAATATTTATAGTTTATTTCAAAACCTTTAACGCCTTTACTGGTTAATAATAACATGAAAAAGACAGTTATTGCAATAACAGGTGCCAGTGGTTCCATTTATGCTGAAGGCCTTTTAAACAAATTATTAAGGGCTAAAGAACAATGGTCCGAACTGGCAGTTGTAATGACCGATAATGCCAAAGAAGTTTGGAAAACTGAACTGCAAAACGACAGTTGGAAAAACTTTCCGGTAAAATTATATGGTACTACAGATTTCTCTGCTCCCTTTGCATCCGGATCAGGTTTGTTTGATACCATGATCATTATCCCCTGTTCAATGGGCACTCTTGGCCGTATAGCTACCGGTATCTCCAATGATCTTATTACCAGAGCTGCTGATGTTATATTAAAAGAAAGAAGAAAACTGATCTGTGTAGTTCGTGATACACCCTACAATCTCATTCATATCCGAAATATGGAAACAGTTACTTTAGCCGGCGGTATCATATGCCCTGCCACTCCCTCTTTTTACAGTCAACCCAAAACTATTGAAGAGGTAGCCGCTACCGTTGTTGACAGGGTGCTTGACCTGGCAGGTATTGATAGCAAGAGTTTCCGTTGGGGGCAATAAAAAGTCCTGAACTACTGAGCTTGTCGAAGTATCAGGACTCTTTTCATGGATACCATTTTAAAACACTACTTAATTGGAAAATCTTCCACCGGCATTGATCCAGTTGGTAATTTTTGCCTGTTCTGATGCTGGCAATAAACCAGTTGGCGGCATGGCAGACGGGCTGCCACTTACAGCCCTTTGACTGATTCTATCTTTGAAATTAACAATATTACAATCTACAGACCAGTTCATACCTCCTTCGCTTACCGAATTGTTATGACAACTCAGACAATTATTATTCAATAAGTTTTTTACCGCAAGAAATAATGGCCCGGCCGGTTGATTGCTAACTGTAGCATTGGTAGAACCTGTACATCCATTGACATCTTTTGCTGTTATCAAATGTGCAGTAGCAGCTAAACCTGTAAACGAATTAGATGATTGAAATGCTCCGCCATTAAGGCTAAAAGTATAGGGACCAGTTCCACCCGAGCCTGTTACTGTAACCGAACCATTGTTAGGTTCACAAGGTCTGTTGCCAGTTATTACTGGAGAAACAGTAATCGTTACACCTGAACATGGATTTGGCGCTGTTAATGTAAAGACATTTGATCCTGTGCAGCCATTTACATCTTTTGCAATCACTGTGTAAGTTCCAGCTGCAAGATTGGGAAAATTGCCGGTTGCCTGGAAAACGCCACCATTTATATTAAACGTAAACCCGGCACTGCCGGAAGCCGTAGCATTTATACTTCCATTACTGGTAGTTGTTGAAGTTGGATTAACGGTTGTTCCGGTTACATTGATAGTTACCCCGGTACAAGGATTGGTAGCTACCAATGTAAATGTTGCAGTACCTGTGCATCCACTGGCATTTTTTGCAACAATGGAATAAGATCCTGCCGCTAAATTGCTAAAACTACCCGATGACTGAAATGCACCTCCATTTATACTGAATGTAAACCCTGAACTGCCACCTGAAGTACTGGCACTGATATTGCCATTACTTGATCCTGAAGTTGGCGCTGTTAATGTACCCGTAACAGTAATAACAACACCTGCACATGGATCAGGAGGAGTGGTACTACCACCTCCACTTCCTTTACTACAGGAATAAATAATTATAACAGAGAAAAGAAGTATACTTAAAAGACGAAAAGAAATATAATGTTTCATTTTGGTGTTTGACATATAAACGAATCTCTTAGAAATCAGGTTGCCTTGAATATATAAAAATTATTTTTTTGCGGTTGTTTTTTTTGCAGCAAATGGTTTTATACCTAAAGAAAATAACAGACCGGCACTGCTTAGTTTTACTTTTCCGTAACCGACTCCGCTAAGTGGCACTTTCATATAAGGTTCCACTATTAAAAAAATACGCTTGTTAATAGTATGAAGATATCCGGCCGAAAAAGTAAGCGCAGAAAAATAATGCTTATTCTCATTATTAATTGTCCGTTTTCTGCTAACGGTAGGACCTGAAGGCGAATATTTATAGAAGTAATTATATGTTTCACTCTTCATCAGGTAAGAAGATATACTTGCAGCAGCAAACCAGTTTTGTTTTGAGGTACGCAAAAAATTATAGCTAATGGAAACAGGTATTTCATACACTTTACAATCAGCATCCACTTTTTCCAGATTAGGATAGTACGCATAAAAAATAGCAGGTGGGTTATATGCGTCAGGTGAAGCTGTATAAATTTTTCTGCCCGAATAAAAACCAGCCCGTAATGTAAACCGACCTTTAAATGTATAACCAAGGCCTCCGCCTGCCAGTAACTTCATAGTACCTAATTTACCACTACCGACATAACTTACATCAGGTCCTGCAGAAAGTGTAATAAAAAATGAATTGGTTTTTTTATTCTTTGTCTTATCTTTTTCTGCATTATTTTGAGTAATTGCAGGGGTTTCATTTTTTTCTCCACCGGCTACTGCTTGTTCGTTTATCACCGGTTTAGTTGCAGGTATTTCAGGGCTTTTAGCAATCACCGGGTCATTTTGTTTTGTCTCCGCAATCACAACTTTTTCAGCCTGCTTTGAAACTTCAACAATTGATGTGGTCTTTACGTCTGTCCATATGTTTTTTGCAGTATTATCCTGCGGTTGAATATTGTTATCTTGAATAGTGCCTTCTCTTACCTTTCCGATTCCTGAAATTTCAGAAGCGGGGGGCTCCATATAATTAGTACTATTTTTTTGACGTACACTTTTTTTAGTCAATTCATTCGGCTGCTGGCTTGATAAAACATCCTTAGTTGATTTATTACTCTTTTGAAAAGTAGTATTTTCATTTACCTTATTATAAACCTTCTTAACAGAAATTTCAGCTTTCGATATTTCTTTTTGATGTGTATTTACAGGCGCAGAAATACCTGGCGACTTTTGTTGGATATTTTGTTCTGCCACCGGTTTTGTTTTTTTTCCATTCCATACGTTAGCAATATAAAGGCCTGCACCACCTATTGCAATAAAGAACAATAAGAAGAAAATAAATCGTCTCCTGTTATCTTCCTTTTGTGGAAGATGTTTATTTAGCAGCTTTTCCATACCCGACCATGCCTTTTCATCATAGGCAGGGTGATGATGATCAGCTGCTTCTTTTATTTTTTTATCTATTTTATCAAACTGCATTTTTCGCAACAATTATTTCGTTTTGCTTAAATAATATTTTCTGCAATTGCTTTCTTGCTTTAGACAAATTGGATTTGGATGTACCTATAGAAACACCCAATTGTTTACCGATTTCCTCATGACTCAACCCTTCTATTACAAATAAATTAAAGACGGTCCGGTAGCCGGGCGACAAATCCTGAATTGCCCTGATAATTTCTTCATAAGATAGTTTTTCAATAGCATCCTCACGTTCCGTTGCTATCTGGTACACTACATTATCCAGCTGTGTTACCATCTGGTGCTTTTGATTTTTTCGATAATGGTCAATAGCTGTGTATACCATTATTTTTCTTAACCACCCTTTAAAGGAACTGACCACATCAGTATATGCCGGCTTGTAACGATGTATTTCTTTGAAAATTTTAAGAAATCCGTCATTTAAAATTTCTACTGCATCATCCTGTTTGTTGACATAGCGGTCACATATAGCCATAGCAAAGCCGTAAAAGGAGCTGTAAATTACTTTCTGGCTCTCTCTCTTATTGAGTGCACATGCCTCAACATGAAATGTCAGATCATCTGCAGATAGCAAGTTTTAGTAGTGTTTCGTTAACCAATCGGGTTTCAAACTTATAAGGTTGCCTTACAAACTTGCAAAGCATCTGTAATTTATAGCCATTTCTATAAACGGGTTTAAATTTCCAGCTTAGTTATTCAGCCATTTATTTTGCTGTAATAGTACAAACAACTTATTCCGGATTTCTTTGATAGGTTTGGGGATATTACAAAGAAGCACATAGAAAATTTTCTTTTCCGGCAGCCAGCAATAATCGCTGATAAAGCCGCCCTGTGAGCCTGTATGACCAATCATTGTAAGGTCCATTTCTTTGGTAATAAACCAGCTCAAACCCAACCGCGATGGGACAGCATCTTTCCAATCCGGGTGCGGGAAAACAGCTCTTGATTTGTCAATCCAGTCCTTATTCAAAAAAAGATATTGTTGAATAGCCTGTTCATATTTCCAAAGTTCTTCTACGCTACTCCATACACCTCCATTACCTGCAGCTGCAAAGGTTGGCTCTTCGCCATAATCCAGTTCTTCAAATTTCCCCTTTTTATTGTTGATATAGCCATGTGCTACACCGGTTTCGGGATGTGGGCCTTCTGTGATTGTTGAATTATCCATTCCGGCCTTTTGAAAAATATTTACTTTGATATAGTCCTGCCATTTCATATTGGCAACTTTTTCTATGACCAATGCAAGACCATTAAATGCCGGGTTAGAATATTTATACGTTGTACCTGGTTCGAACTCGAGCGTATCTGTTTGTTTTAGCGGGGTAAAATTCTCTGCATCTTTTGCGGTAAGGTAAAACTCGTGTTGTTCTTTTACCGGCCTGCTATCGGGTATTCCGGATGTATGGGTAAGTAAATGAAATAATTTTACTTTTCTGGCAATTGCTACGTTTTTAAAGTCAGGAAAATAAGTAAACAAATCATCCTCCAGGGAAAGCTTTTTTTCCGATGCCAGTTTTAAAATTCCATAAGCTACAAATGTTTTACTGATAGAACCAGTATTAAAAAGTGTTTTTGTTGTAATGGCATCTTTTGATTTCATATCGGAGATACCAAAACCATTTTGATAAATAACTTTATTGTCTTTTACAATTAATACAGCACCGCCAGGTTCAGCTTCTTTAAAATAAGATTGAAATAATGAATCCAGTTGCATTGGAATGTTGGAAGATTGTGCTCTTCCAAAAGCAGGTAGTAATAATAAAACTAAAATAAACTTCATCGAACAGGTATTGCAATTAATCTATCAACCTGTACACTTTCCATTTTTGTGTGCCAGGAATTATCAGCGGGGCAATAGCATCCGAATACTGTTTGAATTGCGGTTGCCCCATTTCTCCTAAAGCTAAGGTAAAATCCTCCAGGTGTTCAAATTGATACTCATCAATGATCAGGGAAGGCGATTCCCCGATATGCCCGACATAAACCCTGCATGTTGATTTGGAGAAATGAGAAGAACGAAATTTCTCCGCTCCCCATTCTTTCATAATATCCAATGCCAGTTTTTGTTTTCCAAAAACAATTTGCAAAGACCATTGACATATATACATACTTAAAATTTAATTTTTCATAACCGGCAGCTCAATGTAGGTAGCATAGGGCGAAGAATAATAGATTCTATGTTCAGCTTTGATAAAATCAGTTTCTTTTGCTTCAAATATATTTGGTACATACTTTTGAGGGTTTCGGTCAATAACCGGGAACCAGCTGCTTTGTACCTGTATCATAATATGATGGCCTTTTTTAAATGTATGATTGATACTATGCAGATCAATAATAAACTCTTCTGGTTTACCAGGAACTAATGGTGAAGGATTGGAAAAACTTTTTCTGAATCTTCCCCTGAAAACTTCCATCGCCACGGGCAACTGGTAACCACTCATCGTTAAACTCTTTTTGTCAATAGCAGGATATACATCGATCAGCTTTACAATCCAGTCAGCATCGGTACTACTTGTACTGGCAAAAAGATGGGCCATTATTTTTCCTGTTACAGTCAGGTCCTCTGTCAGTGAATCCATCATAAAACTTATTACATCAGGTCTCGTATAAACAAATCGCTGGTCTTCTACCTGCCAGGGCCGCCAGCGGCTGCCTGTTCCATAAGTTGCCTCAATGGGTTGGGTTCTATAGGGAACTGGTTTACCAGGGTCGCTGATGAAACTTGAAAATCCTTTTGCTGCTGTTGGCTTAATAAAAGAACAGGTATTATTTGCCCCGGCATACAACTTTCTTATTTCTGCTTCCTTAGGAGGCCAGCTGTTATAAGTTTTCCAAACATTATTGCCGGTTTGAAAGCAATAAGCTTCATCAAACTTTCCATCCCCTTCTCCTTTCAGCCAGTAATCAAACCAATTTTTTTGTAATGCCTGAAACCAGAAAGATGTATTATTTTCAAATGCAATCTTTCCTAAACTATCGCCCCTGCCTCTTGTCCATTGTCCATGATTCCAGGGACCCAAAACCAGGTGATTATTATTGGCCTTGTCATTTTTCTCCATATGGTTATACATCAATTGCGGTCCATTTATATCTTCCTGGTCATAATATCCTCCTACATGTAATTGTGGTATTTGAGCAGATTCAATATAATTTAAAGGAGAATTTTTTTGCCAGAATGCATCGTAATCCGGGTGCTTTACAAAATTATTCCAGGTAGGAACTTTTCCTTTAAAATATTTTTCATTGACATTTTTCAAAGAACCCAATTTTAAATACCAATCAAATACATCATACTGCGGAAAAGGAAAATCACTATCGGTTGTTTTATCAAACTCTACTTCATATGTATACTCCATCCCATAACTTAAACGAAAAGCTCCATTGTGGTGAAAATCATCTCCTAGAAATAAATCACCCATACAGGCTTGTTCAGATGAAGCTTTTAATGCCGGATGCGGATCAACAGCACCTACTAACGCCAGCCATCCCGGGTATGAAACGCCGAAAATGCCGACCTTACCATTATTACCTGAAAGATTTTTTATGAGCCAGTCAACCGTATCCCATGTATCGGTACTTTCATCTACGGCATTTTTTTCTTTTGCATGAATTAATGGCTGATGTATTTCCATGGTGCCTTCACTTAAATATTTACCGCGAATGTCCTGAAATACTAAGAAATAGCCTTCTCGCAGCATCATGCCATAATTGCTGCCAAAAATGGAAAGACTCAATGCACTGTCATTGGCTAATCCCGTCGGATTGGCACCATAGGGTGTACGCTGAAGTAAAACCGGAACCTTTTCCTTTTCACCAACCGGCGAAATAATAACTGTATGTAATTTGATACCATCGCGCATGGGTATCATTACTTCAGACTTTTTATAAAAAGCAATCGTGTCAGTCTGAGCAAAACCGCACCTGTAAATACCAATGACAAAAAGAAAAATGATTATTTTTTTTTTCATAGCACTTTATTATTCCGGAAAGTTAGATAACTAAAGTTAGGAAAGTTTAGTGCGCTTATTTCAGCATTTTACTGAATTTCTGCAGTTCAGCCCTTTCTGTTACTGAAAGCAATTCATTATTCTCATACTTAAGTTGGAAGAATAACACTCTCCGGTGCTGGGGATATTTTGCCAGTATATCTTCAATCATTTTACCCGCTTCTTCATCTTTTACATAAAGCGGTGCAGTAGCCGGAAGTTCGGATTTATGTTTTGAATGTTTCCTCAGAATTATTGCTTCTAAAGTAGCTAGTTTGCCGGGGGGGATATTGTTAACCTTAGATGCTTTACTAAATAAACCTTCTAATTGCTTTTTACTGAGACCTCCCCTTTCCTGATATTGAAACAGTAAGCTTTGGGTAAACGATGATAAGGGCTGAGCCTCCAGCACTGCTTTCAGAATATCCAGCACAATATCGACATCCGGTTTTAGCCTTTGCATAATCAAATATCGGTTGAAATTAAGAAAAAGAAATATTCTTTACACAATCAGCATTTTGCCATACATCAGGTACTCTCTCCCATTCGTCAAAGGAATTTTTGTTTAGATCTTCCCTGCTGTTCTTTTGTGTATACAAAAATAATTTTTTAAAAAATTAAATCTATCAATTATGAAATCATTTATCAGTAAAACACTGGCTTTGGCTACCATTTGTGTAACGATGTTTTCCTTTTTCCCGAATCCGGGAGGAGAAGGATTCGAAATTTCCCTGAATAATAAAGTGGTGATCCAGCAATATGGCAATGACATGAATAACCTGAAAAGCCTGCAACTAGGTCAAGTCTCCTCCGATGAAAAATTGACAATCCGGTATCATCATTGCGGCAAAATTGGCAGGAATAGGGTTGTAACTATTAAAGACGGACAAAATAAAGTTCTAAAAGAATTCCGTTATGCGGATGTTGCCACACCTGTTGCTGCAATGTCGCTGAATGTGAATGACATTTTACGTTTAAAAAAAGGAAGCAGTAATTCTTTGAAAATGTATTATTCTTCCAGCGAATTACCCGGCGGAAGAATTTTAGCAACTATTAGTTTCTAGTTTTCGGGAAAAGGATTTCATAAAAATATTTTTAATACAGAAGCCTGGAATTAAGCAATGGTTTTATCACAGTAACGAAGAAGCATAATTTCGGCTAAAGCCGATTGAAGAGATATTCAATGAGGTTGTCTCAAAAAATAAAAAATCTCGCAAAGACGCTAAGGCGCAAAAAACAATACAATTGATAATCAGTCTTTGTGCCTTAGCGTCTTTGCGAGAAAATAAAATGTAAGACCTTTTGAGACAGCCTCCATTGGTGTTATTTCCAGATATTAAATTTCAACTGCAGTTTCTTTTGTTGTATCAATGTTCGCCAGTCAATAAAAAAGATACAAAGTACAAGAAAAAACCCCACTACCAGTCCGGCAATTGATTTCCAGGATAAAACACCCTGTAGCAGGTCCCGGGTATTTTCAGCTGCATATTTACCCATCAATACGGCGGCTGTATCACTAACAATTTTGCCCATAACGAAAGCAGGAATGATAAAAATGGGTTTCATCTTTGCGATACCACCTGCAATAAATAATGGCGTGGAAGGAAGGGGCATCAATGTATAGAAAAGAATAAAAAACTGGCCTTTCCAAAATTCATTTTTTAGCTTACTGCCAAGAAAACGGACATCCTCATTTTTGGCTTTATTAAAAACACGATCAGCAATTTTAGGGATATAAAGGGTAAGAATCAAACGGCCCACTATGGAACCAGCCACCCCAATAATAATGACGGGCGTTATTGGCAGGTTATACCTTATCTGTAAAAAAACCATGACTGTAAATGCCGGTGGCAGGGGCAGCGGAGTGATATCAACCGCTATTGTACACAAAAAAACTAAAACATATTGCCACCACATAACTAACAATAAATTAAAAAAATAGCTGCCAACACCTTCTTTTATTTCCAGGATGTTGCAGGGATCATTCTTCCAAAATGCTTTTAGCAATTTCCTTCGCTATACGCACGCTTAATTTGACTTGTATCATCTGAATATATGAAGTAACTCATTGGAATAGGTATTACCAGGTGCGACCTTTAAAACGATAATTTCAATTTATTCACTTTAAAAAATGAGTTATGAAAAACACTTCAAAAATGCTCATTGCCCTGGGTACCGGCCTGACCATCGGAGGCGTTCTGGGTGTTTTATTTGCCCCGGATAAGGGTTCTGAAACAAGGCGGAAGCTTTCGGAGAAAGGAAAAAAATTATCCGCCAAAGTAAAAGAAAAAATGAAGGAAGAAAAAGAGGAAATGCAGAAAAGATTTAACAAAGTAAACGGAAGAGTAGAAGAGCCTGTATAAAAAATTTCCTGATACCTCCTGAAAAATGTCAGACGAATTTAAAAAAATTGAATCCTTATTGGAGCAATTAAAAGAGTATGCAAACACCAGGGTTGCACAGTTAAAGTTTTCGGTAGCGCAAAAATTATCAAAAACAATTGCTGATTTAGTAGCTACAATTCTTGCAGGTCTGGTGTTTTTTGCTTTTTTCTTTTTTGGTAGTATTGCTGCAGCTATAGCCATTGGAGATTGGCTGGGAAAACTATGGCTGGGTTTCTTACTAATTGCCGGAATTTATGGCATTATAGGTATTATCATCTGGAAAGCAAAAGACCGGATACTACAAATCCCTTTGCTGAATTCCCTTCTTAAGCAATGGTTTACTAATGATGAGGACAATGAAGATGACAATGAAAAAGATTAAACGAATTAAAGACATTAAAGAAGAAAAAATAAAGCTCCGGATGAAAGAATTGGAGCTTGAAAAAGGAATCCGTAATAATTGGCTTGAATTGAAAGAAAAACTCCGGCCGGTAAATTTTCTTCAAAATAAACTGGCAACCTTCAAACAAGAGGAAGCAAAGGATGATAAGTTCTGGGCGGGTATAATTAGTTTCAGCCTTGACTTCCTGGCAAAAAAAATAGCGAAAACAATTACAAAAAAAATGGGATCAACAACAGGTTAGTATAATAAGAAATGTAATACAACAGCTAAGCCGTTTTATTAAGAGGATGTCTCAAAAGCGCCTGACATTTAATTTTCTCGCAAAGCCGCAAAGTCGCAACGACTGATTTTCAATTGTATAATACTTTGCGCCCTGGCGTCTTTGCGAGATTTTTTTTTACTTTTGAGACGGGCTCCTTCTTAGATTATTTCTTGGGCAAAATTAATTTTTAACAGACTGAGCCCTGATTACATTCAATGCGCCGCCCGCTTTAAACCATTCAATCTGTTGCTCGTTATAAGTATGATTTACGGGGATAGAATCCACAGAACCATCTTTATGATTTAGTACAACTGTTAAGGTTTTACCGGGAGCAAAAGAATTTAAACCCACAATATCAATATTGTCATCTTCCTGCACTTTATCATAATCCTCTTT
>JANMLJ010000104.1:0-3492 GCA_031372465.1 Chitinophagaceae bacterium
GTATTGATAGCCAGGAACTTTTATATCAATACAATGCAATTGCTGACAGGTTACCGGGTAACGGTGGCGCCTAACCCGGTTCAGTCGGTACTTACTGCTACTATTTCTTCACCCCTTGAGGAGAAAATTTTTCTAACGCTAATTGATTTTACAGGAAAACGTTTCCGGGTACAAATTGTTTCCGGTAGATCCGCTATCGCAAAAGTGGATATGTCAGGAATGATTGCCGGTATATATTTACTGGAAGCCCGCAATGAAGCCGGGCAATTGATACAAAGCTTTAAGATCATAAAGGGTCAATAAAAGTATTACCAAAACGAAACAAACAACCATCATGAGAAAGTTATCTTTTTTATTCGTCTTTACCTTTTTTCTACTGGTGAATGCCGCTGCGCAAACCATTCCAAGAGGGATGAAATACCAGGCAGTTGCCCGTGACCTGAAAGGGGAAATATTGGCTAATACAAAAATAGCATTAAGAATTAACCTCCTCAGTAAAAAGGACGGAAGCGAGGTTTCGTATTATAACGAACTACATGACGTAATCACCAACCAGCTTGGGTTATTTACGCTCGTGGTGGGTGATGGGAAAACAGAAACGGGTGAGTTTGATAAAGTACCCTGGAGTACAGCAGATATCTGGATGAAAATCGAGATCAGAACAGCCGGGCAGGCCAATTTCACCAGCATTAGTAATAGTCAATTATTGGCTGTCCCTTATGCCTACCATGCGTTAACAGCCGGGGAAGTAATTGGGGCGGTTTTACAGGAGCCAGTTGGAGAAAGGAATTTTAACTGGAAAGATAAATGTCCTTGTGAGCAGGGAATTGCCCAAGTGAAACTATTGTACCTCGGGCCTTCCCCCGTGACAATAAAAGCATTTGAAAACCAGAACCTGAATCCCAATACACTGGATTCAACTTTTACAAATGTGGTCAATGGGCAGATCATTGTGCTGAATGCTCTTGTTCCCGATGGGAAACTAAAGAATGAAACATTTTTCCAGATCATTGGTGCAAACCCGGCCATTCCTGTTGTTGAAATTCCTACCTCCTGCGATGAACAATTCGTAGGCGAAAATTTCGGAAATTTTTCAATCCTCTCCCATAAAGACAAGAAGAATGGAGCGGAGTGTACTGTTTGTGATGTAAAGATGGATTGGAAAATAAATGGAAATGCATTATTAGATATGTGTAACAAAATCGGAACCCGTTCATATACTGATTTTATCTTTATCACCAAAAATCTTGAAAGGATGAGGATCACTAAAGATGGTGATATAAACATTGCGAACAACCTTAATGTGGTAGGGAATACAACAAGTCAGGGAAGCCTTACGGTCAATGGACCAACAATAGCAAATAGTACGCTTACTGTCAATGGAGTGGCAACTATGAATAATACTTTTAATGCGAAGGCAAATGTCAATTTGAATACTCCATTGAATGGTGAAACAATCAATAATGGTCCTTTGACTGTTTTAGGTCCAACGACTTTACAAGGACCTACTACATTTAATAATTCCATCAATATTTCTCAGAATTCGCCGGATGGGTCCTGGTTAGCAGTTTTGAATAACACGAATGGGGAAGGAGGTGACGGAATGAAAATAAAATTGGGGAAGGCCAAATCGATTTATACTCCACCTGGAACAAGTGGGTTGGGCGAGTCACAGGTTAATGATATCAAAGAATTTCTAAACACCTGTATTAATATTCCCGGGCCGCAACGGGTCGCAGCATTGGCCCGGATCCTCGTATCAGAATTAGTTGAGGGAGGCAAGGCCATAGCAGGAATTGCAGTTGGAGCAGGAAACCTGATCGTGCAGGAAATTAATAACGCCCTGCACCTTCCGTATCAAATCGGACCTCTCTACACCCCGGCAATTCCTATGTGGGATCGTATACATCTTTTTGGTCCTCTAGATATCGGGATAGCGACCATTCCTTCCCTTGATATACCCGGCCTTACAATTCCAGCATTGCCCGTTTTTCCAGTACCAATAACAGTCATGCCTGCTCTTCCAACAATTAATATTCCAGGCCTGCCTGATATTGGAAGTCTTGAATTTTGGGGACTTCCCAATTTATGTCCACAGGATAATAATACCGCCCCGTTAAATAAACAGAATGAATTTATCCGGTTTACAGATAAAAATGATGCAAAGGTGGGTTCGATCCGGGGTATGTCAGTAGCTGACTGGTCGGATAAGTATTTTTTAAACCCTATTTGGTTATCCGGACTATACAGTGCCATTACAAGCAGCAAGCTTGACAAATTTCACGCCCGGTATCATTTTCAAACACTGATCTTTGATGCCCTTGCTAAATACGGGGAACTGGGAGTGGAATACTCCTCTGGCAATGGTGACTATGCGGAATGGCTCCAGAGAGAAAACTCCACTGAACGTATAAACGCAGGTGATATCGTGGCTGTTGTTGGTGGAAGAATAACAAAACATCTTGAATGTGCTGAGCAGGTAATGGTTGTTTCTCATAAGCCAATTGTATTGGGTAATGTGCCTGATGAAAAAAGATTTGGTATAGGTAATATTATTGCTTTTATGGGCCAGGTCCCTGTCAAAGTAAACGGCCCTGTCATGTCAGGTGATTATATCGTGGGTTTTCAATCAACGCCCGGATATGGAGTTGCCAAACATCCCAATGAGATGACGATCGAGGATTTTAAGCAGGCCGTCGGAAGATCCTGGGATTCAGATATGTCGAACGGCCCCAAATTGGTAAATACAGTAGTGGGTGTTCACAATGGTGATTATTTCAAGATCCTGAAGAAATTTGAAAATAAGCTCAGTGACTCTGAAAATAGACTCAAGAATTTGGAAAATAAAGTAGATCAGCTTTTAAATACGAATGAGAAACCTAAAAAAGGTTTTTAAGAAATAAATTAAAATAGTTACTCATGAAACTTAACAGACAATTAAAGTTATCAATACTTGGCTGCTTTGTGATCTTACTTATGAAGCAGCCATATGTTCAGGCGCAAATGCTTGCCACCCCGGCAACGATGGACTCATTAAAGGCAAACGCGGTTTTTGATTGGGTTAAAGGTTTGTATGAACCGGGTGTAAAAGAAATTGGTGATTCTATAGAATTGAGTGCGGAGGCCAACCGTTTGCTAACGGATGAGAATTACCGGGTCCGGGTCTATCCTAAAACATACACCTGGGAGCCAGCGTTACAATTTATTCAAAGCCAGGACATCAAAATCGCTTTCTGGTACATGATCAACCTTTACATGATCAATGAAAAATACCGGGAGCTTGCTATTAAATCCTTTTTGACGTATGATCGGTTATTTAAAATGAATCAGGTCCTGGTGAATACATTTTATACCTATGTACTTGCCGACCCTGAGATCATTCATATTAAAAATGGTGTTTCAACAGTATATGCGCCTCATGTAATGGAAGCTAAATTGAATGCGCTAAAGGAGATACTCGGCTATATTGAAAAATACAGTAGCAAAGAAAAC
>JANMLJ010000108.1:0-6909 GCA_031372465.1 Chitinophagaceae bacterium
CATTTTCGCAATAAAACGTGCAGACGCTAAACCACAGGAAATAGGTAAACCGGTTTCAGCAGTTATATGTTGCCGTAGCTCTTTTGCATACTGACTTACTCCAAAAAATTTATCCATCCCCGTTAGATCAATATAAAATTCGTCAATACTTGCCTTTTCAAACAACGGCACTTTGGCAGCAATAATATCTGTCACCCATCTTGAATATTTACTGTACTGGTCGCGGCTGGAATTAGTAACAATAGCCTGCGGACAATGCTGCATCGCTTTCTTCATTGGCATAGCAGAATGAATACCGAACTTGCGGGCTTCATAACTGCAGGCAGCTACTACGCCACGTTCATATCCGCCTACTAAAACAGGTTTTCCTTTTAAGGAAGGATTGTTTATTATTTCCACCGAAACAAAAAAAGAGTCGAGGTCAAAATGGGCGATATGGTGAAGAGAATCTGACAGGATTCAAAGGTAGAGAAAGTCCACAGTCGATAGTCCACAGTCCACAGCAGATAATCAAAGCACAAATAGTTTTATAGAATAAGGGATGGGGTCTTTGTAAGTAATTAAACTTTCAGACCTGGCTAAGGACTATTGACTATGGTGTATCCGAGTAAACTGGCTGGTGCCGTTTTAGCAGCAAACTTTTTAAAATCAGGTTCTGTTACCCAAATTTCTTTTCGCGTGAGTTTAATAGCAGCTTCCCTTGATTGGAGGCCTTCCAGTTATATATAAATCCCTTCTTCAGTTTTTATTTTAGTGGATTCAATAAACCAGGGAATAAAGGAATTTTTCTTTTCTTCTACAAAAATAGCGGGCAAACCTTTCAGAGATGTTTTTTCCCCAACGCATGTTTAAGTAGTAATTCACCATGGAGTCGATGTACAGGAACAAATTTTCCTATTTTAAATATTCCGTCATTGATACAAATCTAATCTGTGTTAATCTGAGTAATCTGGTGCGCCAAAAGGCGTGTGTAAATATAAAACAAAACCTATGTGGATGAAAGAAGCACGCAACCCAATTTGCCGTTCAGGTTGAAGCCATTGAGATGTCAATGAAGGAAACAACATTGTCAAAGCTCTTGATGAGCGTATTGGTAAGCTGCATTAGTCAGGCCTCGTTACACCAAAGGTAGTGGTCAGTCTCCCGATTACGATGAAACCTGCCACCCTGCTGACTTACAACGGTAATTTGTAAAGCAGGGGCTACCCGGGGTAAGATAATGTTGCGTGCCGATAGAAGGTTGCATATGAACGTGGGAGATTCTAACAGTATGGCATACTATCATAACTGAGGGAGTCGGAGATGCTCATAGTTGTGACGATACCCGGAAAGGTAAAAATGGGAAGAGCGAAAGTGCATGATTGTAAATCAGGTTTCTCAATAACCAACTAAAATACAGAATTGATGTGTAGAAGTCAACAAAGTATCGAAACGAAAAAACTGCATGTACGGATTGATTAGGGGGCGGGAGGTAGATTTTTTTTAATACCTTACCGCTCTACTCTACTGTAAGCAATTAAATTAATTATATTTAGTCATGTGCCGGTCCGCTCTACTAGTGATTCTAATGGTTATTTTCCCCAGTATGCTTTTCAGCCAGCAGCCAATTATCATTTCTTATTCCCTGCAGGATGGAATGGTGTCCAACAATGTGCGGCGTATTTTCCAGGATTCCAGGGGATTTATCTGGATAGGTACCTGGGAAGGTATTAGTCAATATAACGGCCATAAATTCACTAATTACTCTACGCTAAATGGATTGTCACACGGTCTCGTTAATGATTTTTTTGAAGTTAACGGTAAAATATTTGTCACACTACACAACGGTTCTATCGACTGCATAGATAACGGCCGCATCACTAAATTTTCACAAATTGCGGATGAATCTTCCGATTTGATCAGGCTTTCAGCTAACAACTATATCATACCAACCTCCAAAGGAATTTTTAAGTATTATGATGGAAAAATTATAAAACCAAAACAGGAAAAGCCGGATTTGATAATTAACTATATGCTTCAGATCAACGATTCGTTGTTCCTGGGCGTTATTCCGGGTAATGCACATCAATTGGTTGTTTTAGGTAAAGATTATAAGATAATTGCCACCTTTCCCATTGCCAATGAGGTGGTAAGATCTTTATACAAGGATTCAAAAAACAGGATATGGTTTTGTACAGAAAGTGGGTTACGCCTAATAAATTTTGATCAGGAAAAACTAAGCTGTGAAATTGTTTTACCTCCGGCATCGCTGGTACCCGCATGGTCTGGCAATACCGGTATTTACTTTATTAAGGAAGATGACCGGGGATGGTTTTGGATGGGATCGGCTAAAGGCCTTGCGCATATTGACCCCAATGGAAATTATAATTTATACACAGAAAAAGATGGCTTGCCTTCAACCATCGTGCCATCGATCTTTATTGACAAGGAGAAAAATGTTTGGCTTGGGACCAGTAACGGTCTTTCAAAAATTGTAGCAAGAACAGGCATCGCCACCCTCACTCCAGATAGCGGCGGGGTGCTGAATGATGCAAAAATGATAATGCCGGTGGGGAAGGATAGGGTCTTAATTACCGGCTTGAATGGTCCAAAATTGTACCAGCCGCAAATAAAAAAAATGGAGAAAATTGGTTTCCGGGGAGCACAACCAACTTTTCTTATACCAGGAAGTAACCCAGCCATATTCGGTTCCCAAAACAGTATTGGTTATTATGATTCTGTAACCAACAAGATCATTTCATTACCCACGGCTTCGTTTGTGTTGACGGATCTCGGTTTCTGTGTGGATGGGAGTGGGAATGTTTTTTTTGGCATCGTTGGCGGGGTAGGTGTTGTTGCCGGAAAAAGGGTAATGATTAATACTTCCCTTCCACTCAGGGTTACCAGTCTTACAGTTGATAAAAAGGGGGCAATATGGGCAGGAACCTGGTTTGAAGGATTATATCGTATCAACTATTCATTTGTCGGAGATAGTCTGCATTTTGAGACAAAAAATCTTTCGCACCTTGTCCCGGATAAATATATACGCAGTCTCTTTACCGATAAGGAAGGAAATATCTGGGTTGGCACAAGGTATCGTGGAGCATTTCGCTTGACCCTTGGGGCGAATGATGTTTATTCAGTCATTTCTTATGACCAACAACAAGGGTTGTCTTCAAATTTCATTAAATCATTTGCGGAAACACCAAGCGGCGATATGTGGGTGGGAACATTTTATGGGCTTAATAAGCTGGTGAAAGAAAATAACGGGTTCAAAGTTTTTAATTTCAGCAGGGTTGCCAATTTTTTTCATGAAATCCTCCAGATAGTAAATGCAGGAAATAATGAATGGTGGTGTGTGACGAGTAATAAAGTTGTGAAATTCAGAGATGAAAATTTGGAGAATGTACCACTTTCGAAAGCACAAATTACTTTAATAAGACTGGGGAATCAGCAGGACAGGATAAATATTTATAATACGGACACCGTCATCTCATTGAAATATTTTCAAAATAACGCAAGCTTTGAATTCAGTTCGCCGGGTTTTATCAACGAAAAACAAAACCAATACAGTTATCGTCTTTTGGGAACCATTGATACCATGTGGAGTATACCGGGTAATGGGCATGATGTATCTTATGCAAGCTTGCAGCCCGGAGAATACACGTTTGAAGTCAGAACGATTGGATGGGATGGTGAAGCGGGGGAAACAGCCAGTTTCAATTTCCTCATTCGGCCACCGTTCTGGAAAACCGGGTGGTTTATCTCTTTGGTTATTGCTGTTATTGGGGTATTGTTATATATGGTTTACCGGTACAGGATCCGGCAATTGCAAAGAATACAGCAGGTTCGCAACAGGATTGCTACCGATCTTCATGACGATATCGGTTCTACTTTAACTAATATCAGTATACTTACTGAATTAAGTAAACGCAATAGAAATGACCCAGAAAAATCAGAAGCTTATCTTGATCGTATTCGGGAGGAAATTGATGCATCTGGTCAGGCACTCGATGATATTATCTGGAGTGTGAATACGAAGAATGATACACTGCAGGAAACAGCGGCCCGTATGCGGCGATATGCTGCTGAATTGTTTGATGCCCGTAATATCCGGTATGAATTGAAAATGGATCCGCTGATTGCTGAAAAAAAGATTATGATGGAACAGAGACGTGACCTTTTTCTGATTTTTAAAGAGTTGTTGAATAATATTCAAAAGCATGCAGCGGCTTCAGCTGTATCCATTTCCCTTTTTATAGAAAAAAATAATCTCAAACTGCTCATTAGTGATGATGGCAAAGGGTTTGACACAACAAAACTTACGCACCGTAACGGTATTAGTAACATAAAAAATAGGGTGAGCCGGTGGAAAGGCATTATTAGTATACAATCGGGGATTGGCCAGGGAACATCCATTGATGTGAGATTGCCATTTTATGTAATCACTCAAAAAGGGGATTAACAATTTTAAAACATTTATTTAGCTTAGCCTTTATGTCTATTTCTATTATAATTTTTGAAGACAATGACAAGTTGAGAGAGTCGCTGACTCTACTGCTTAACGGATTGGATGAATATAAAGTGATCGGAGAGTACAACAATTGTAATGATGCGGGTACCATTGCAATTGTTTACAAGCCAGATGTAGTACTGATGGATATTGATATGCCCGGTGAAAGTGGTATCAAAGGTGTAAGAATGGTTAAAGAAGCAAACCCAGGCACCGCCGTTATCATGTACACCGTTTTTGAAGATGATGAAAAACTATTTCAATGTCTTTGCAATGGTGCCAATGGCTACATGCTGAAAAAAACACCCCCTTCCAGGCTGATCGAGGCCATTCAAGAAGTGATTGAAGGCGGAGCTCCTATGTCGCCCAGTATTGCCCGAAGAGTACTCAGTAGTTTTAAAACTGGCAAATCAATTAACAAATACGAACTGTCCGAACGGGAATTACAGGTATTACAATCCCTTATCAACGGTCATAGTGACAAGATCATCGCCGTCAAACTGGGTATTTCCTTTCATACGGTCAGGTCTCATCTTAAAAATATCTATACCAAACTCCATGTAAATTGTGGCAAAGAAGCTATTGCCAAAGCTTTAAGTGAACATATCCTTCCATACTAGCCCATCCTATCACTCAAAATAGGGATTGTCAGTGCTTGAGGATTCATCGAAATTCACAGTAAAATAAAATTAATGGGTACGTCCGGAAGGAAGTCTCAAAAAATTCCAGCAATAGTTTTATGTGGAATTATCAAAACTAAAATAAAAGTTATGAAACCGATTAAACTTTATCCATTGCAGGTCTTATTTCTCGCACTGATTGCAAGCTGGAACTATTCCTGTCAAAAAGAAGTTACCCATAGCCAATCAAAGCCTGAAGAACAAACTTCTGCACTTAGAATAGAACCCGGTAATCCTGGATTTACTGCAAACGATATGGTGCTATACTGGAACGACAAAGCGGCTACCGTTTTAAACAGACACACAAATCCTGGTTCCGATTCCCGTTCATTTGCCATCATTGAAATAGCGGTACATGATGCTCTTAATAACATTAAGCCAAAATATGAAAGTTATGCATTGAATGAAAGAGATAATTTCGCTGATCCCGATGCTGCGGTTGCAAGTGCCGCATACTGGTCTATTAAAGGATTGAACCTGCAAGGCGTTTATCCTGTTGATCAATGGTACACTGAAAGTTTAGCAACAATACCAGATGGAATAAATAAAACAAAAGGGATAGCTCTTGGCAAAAAATCGGCTGATGCCATAATAGCCAACCGAAATAATGATGGACTCAGCCAGGTGATATTTGTTTCACCTACTCCTCTTAATGGCGTGAATCCCGGGGAATATCGTAATACGCTACCGTATTCTAATCCAGCCCTTAACCTTCCGCAAGATAAATTTGTGGTTAACTGGGGTAATGTGATGCGGCCCTTTGTAACCCAAAGCAATTACCAGTTTAGGGCATCAGGACCATACCCGGTGAACAGTGCTCAATACACTGCCGAATATAATGAGGTAAAGAGCAAGGGGGCAATGACGGGTTCAACCCGCACCGCAGAGGAAAACCAGTTATCAAGGTTTTGGTCTGATCTCAATCAACACATAGTTTGGAACAGTATTGCGGCAAAGATAATTGCGACAAAGAATATGGATGCCTGGAAAACAGCAAGGCTTTTTGCCCTTCTTCATACCACGATGGCAGATGGCGCCAGTGCTATGTTTGAGGCCATCTATCATTATTATTACTGGAGACCGGAAACGGCTATCCGGATCGCCGATGATGGAAATCCCGGTACCGAAAGCGACCCCCAATGGCTTCCTGCTGGCCTACTTACCGCCAATGCAAATCCCCTTCTGAACAATTATAATCCCAGAGTGCCAGCATATCCTTCCGCTTTTGGGATCATAGGAGGCGCAGCGGGGAAAGTTCTTCAATCCATCATCGGATCAGATGAAATAAACGTTGATATAACAAGTGCAAGATTACCCGGGGTCGTCTTGCATTACAGCAGGATTTCACAAGCGGTAAGTGATAATTCAATCAGCAAAATTTTTACGGGCTGGTTTTTCAGAAAAGCTTGCATAGATGGCCAGGTGCAAGGAGTACAAATCGCGAACTATGTGTTTAACAACAGCTTTAGAGAAAATGATGATTGACAATATTCATATCAAGCCATTCAGTTTAGGCTAAGCTGTGCTGACAAGCCGGCAGCAGTTCTTGTTGCCTGTTTATTATAATATATACAGAGACTGATATGAATATTAATGCTGATGTAGGAATATTTTTTGAAAAATGAGTTAAGATGGGGTAAACTTTTTATTGTGCATTTTTATATCCTGGATTTAAATTTTCTATAATGAAAAAAATACATTTTTTTCAAATCATTATACTTAGTGTAATAGTTTTTG
>JANMLJ010000124.1:0-2266 GCA_031372465.1 Chitinophagaceae bacterium
GAGAATTGCAATCATATACACCAGCAATACCATAGCTGCGGCAACCGGCACTGCCCTAACTGCGGGGGACTAAAAAAAGAGCAGTGGATAGAAAACCTGACGTCACAGCTTTTTCCCACGGCTTATTATCATGTGGTGTTCACTGTACCTCATGAATTCAATTCTTTGATACTGGGTAATCGCAAAGAGTTATTTAAGTTGCTCTTTTACGCTGCATCGCAAACATTACTTCAGTTTGCACAAGATGCAAAATATCTGGGAGCTAAATGCAGCATTACCTCTATCCTGCATACATGGGGACAGCAGCTAAGTTTTCATCCTCACTTGCACTGCATAGTAAGTGGCGGAGGTGTAAAGGATAATGTGTGGATAAAAGCCAAAAGAAAAAATGATAAATTTTTGTTTCCGGTAGCAGCAATAAAAAAAGTGTACAAAGGTATTTTTTTAAAGAAGCTGAGAATGCTATTAACAAAAGGACTATTAAAAACCGAAAGGATAGCCGTAGAAGAACTGATACAGCAAGCAGGATATAAAAGCTGGAATGTATATGCCAAAGCACCTTTTGGCAATGTGTCATCAGTGGTGGAATACCTGGGAAGATATACGCACAAAGTGGCCATTACAAAACATCGCATCTTAAACATTACAGAACAAAGCATCACATTTAAATACAAAGATTACAGTGATGGCAACAAAGGAAAGGAGATGACACTAAGCATAACAGAATTTTTGCGACGGTTTGAATTACATTTTTTACCAAAGCGTTTTGTAAAGATCCGGTACTATGGTTATTTGCAAAATCATGGTAAAACAAAGCGGTTGAATGAAGTGCGGAAAGAAATGAAACTACAACCGTTGCCGCCCAAAGTGCAAGTATCGGTGGGTTTGCGGATGCTGGAACAGTATGGGCACGACATAAGCCTTTGCCCAAAATGCAAACAGGGAAAGCTGATACTGGTAGCGATTATTTACCCCTGGCAAAGAGCTGTCAAACTATCGGCGGCTGTAACAACTATACATGAACAGCTAACGCCGGACAATAAAGGGTCACCATAAAAAATAAACCCCTGTGCAATAAAATGAATGTAAAAATAAACAGGGAAAAATCAGGGAAGGAGCGATTAACTATACACTACTGTTTATGGGTAAGGGGAGTTTTATGCAGCAGGCAACAAAAACAAAAAAATGTAACAGTAAAACGACAATCACCTACCGGCAGACTGCGATACAAAAACACTGCATAGCTACTAATCCCCTATGATACGGTGAAAGAGACCCTGCCAGGTGTCGGTCAACAGACAATAACCAAAAGCCCCCATTAATATGTTTTAATGCGGGGCTTTTTAGTGGGGGCTTTCGGCTATTGTTCTTAATGTTGTGCGTTCGGGCTTCTTGAAGGCTATCTTTTTTCCTCCAATTCCTCAATCGTCTTCTTTGCACTAGCCAGCCGTATTTTTTTATTCTTATCCGTCATTTTTTCTTTTATCCATTTTTCTAAACGATGATGTAATGGAATAAGCAATGATGCCAAAGCAACCAATGCCAATAACATCAACATTGGGTTGTGATGTGTTACCCGTTCTAAAAATGGATGTATGAGCAGGTTGATAAATTCAAACACAATTAATAAACCTAAAATGCCAAAAAACGAAATCCACTTTTCGGTTACAACTATACTGCGGCTTAGCAGAAAAAAAAGAATAAGAAATGTTACAATGCCAATGGCTAAGAATATGTACTGAATGTTTTGTTTGCGTTGCTGTTTTACTTCTTCATCTTTTGCAGCTTCATCCATTTTACGCAACTGTTCTTTAAGCCCCATAGCCTGTATGCCGGATAATTTTTCCTCATCAAAAACCAATTTTCTGGTTTCTATTTCTAATTTGGCATAATAAAAAGCACTATCCATTTTGTTTAATTTATCGTACAAAATTCTTTTTGCCGTAGCGGCACCTAATATTAAACCCTGGTTTTGTTCTTGCTGTGCTATAGACCATATTTTATCTGCCAGTACTGTGGCTTCTTTTAAGCTGTCCTTTCTAATTAAGTATCCAACATAAGCAAAGTAGGCTTCCAATTTTCTTATGTTGCCTTTAAAAAGTTGTGCTACTGCCATCCTCTTTTGCCTATATACATTGGCAATTTCAGGTTCTTTTTTTGCTTCATATACTCTTGCAAGTATCCCTAATGTTTGGGACTTATATAAATTAACATTTAACCTTTCGGCTGTCTGATTGCTGAGTTGTGCATAATACAACGCAGAGTC
>JANMLJ010000195.1:0-8595 GCA_031372465.1 Chitinophagaceae bacterium
GAATGATCAGTTGTTTCTACCTGATGGCGCAGGAAACACATAAAGTATGGATGCGGTTTCTTATCTGGCTGGTAATCGGACTTATTATTTATTTCTTTTACAGTTATACCCATAGTAAACTGGCTAAACAGAAAGAAGAAAAATTATAGTATATTTTAAAACTTTCATCGTCGCACATTTTTACTTAAAGTAACTTTGTGCGACTTTTTATTGTTATCAACATTTTTCAAAATTTATTCAGAAGGTAACCAGCATGAAATACCAGATCGGAGATATTGTATTAATCCTTCACTCGAATGAGGAAGGAAAGGTGGTTGATATTATAAATGATAAAATGCTGCTGGTAGATGTACTGGGCGTTTCCTTTCCTGTTTATATGGACCAGGTTGATTTCCCCTATTTCAAAAGATTTACAGAGAAAAAATTATTCCCGGCAAAAAAAGAAAAACAATTTATAGACGATCTGCGAAAAGAGAAGCCTGTGAAAGAAAAGAAGGTAATTGATGGTGTATGGCTGACTTTTTTGCCGGTAATGGATACGGATGAGTTTGGAGATGTAATCGTTGAAGAATTAAAGATTCATTTAATAAACAGAACTGAAATTCCCTATAATTTTATATACAAACTGCATTTTTTTGGCAGGCCTGATTTTGAATTAAAAAATAACATTCAGCCATTTGAAGACTTTTATCTGCATGATGTGGACTTTGCAGATTTAAACGACAGCCCTTCATTTGAATTTGATTTTACACTAGTGCAACCAGCAAAGAATAAAGCAGCACATTTTGAATCATTGGTAAAATTAAAGCCAAAGCAACTTTTTGCAAAAATTGAAGAATTGATGGAGAAGAACCAGGCGCATTTCTCTCAATTACTCTTTGAAACATATCCGGATAAAGCGATAGAGGATAGTATGGGTTCTGATAGCTTTGGGTTGGGAAGACTCGCTGCTAAAGGCTATAAATTATATGATGCATCCAAAGCAAAAGAACACCTTGATCCTCCCCGGAGTGTTGTTGACCTGCATATTGAAAAACTGACAGACGATTGGAAAGGTCTGGGTAATTATGAAATACTGAAAATGCAGCTAAAAGCATTTGAGAAATTTTATTACCTGTCTATTGCCCATCATCAACATTCCCTCACCGTAATTCATGGAGTAGGAGAGGGTGTTTTAAGAAATGAAATACATGATATTCTTCGTCTTAAAAAAGAAGTAAAATCTTTCGTAAACCAGTATCATCCGAATTTCGGGTATGGGGCTACGGAAATATTCTTCAAGGCCCCCTAAATCCCCCAAGGGGGACTTGCCAATCACAGACCCTAAGAGTGTAAATAGTACTGCATATAATAAAAGCCATTATGAAATGAGGTTAAGTTGTTTAACTTTTTTACTCTTACAAAAGCATGGGCTGTGCTCAGATGGCTTCCTCTTTGGAGGAGGTCGGGAGTAGGCTTATCTTTACATCGCTACAAGCCAGGCTATCGCTGCTTAATTTATTAAGAAGAGGAAAGTCCGGACAGCACAGAGCAATGCACCGGTGAAGAGCCGGGTGTTTTGGCGAAAGCCAATGCAACAGAAAGTGCCACAGAAAATAACTGCCTTCTCCCTCTCCACTTGTGGAGAGGGTCGGGGTGAGGTTGAAAATGTGAGGTAAAAGCTCACAGTTTTTAATGGTAACATTATTAACGGGTAAACCTTGCATGCTGAAATGCCACATATACCATCGCCTGAGAACGGCTCGTTCGATGATGGAGGGTAGGCAGCTTGATTCCACTGAGTAATTAGTGGAACAGATAAATGATAGCCTTAACCCGCCTTCGCTTACGCTTCGGTGGGTGAAACAGAATCCGGCTTATGGCTTGTAGCTTTTTATATGTCTGACACCTTAAGGGTGTCTGACATATAAATGTATCAGACACCCTTAAAGGTGTCAGATACTATTCCCGATATATCCTCCTAACTCCATCATCCAGGCAATTCCCAGGTGAACAAGTAATCCTCCAAGGATTGACCGGGTATGATAAACCACGACACCCAGGATTATACCACCGAAATAAGAACTGATACATTCACCTATTGGCTTCCCGAAATGAATAGTACAATAAAAGCAAGCCATCGGCAGTATAGCATCTTTTCCTGCCCATTTAATAAATGCCAATATTAAAAATCCGCGAAAAAAAAGTTCAATACCGATAAAATCAGTTCCATAAGAAAGTTCAAATAACAGTTTATGCCACCACATCAATCCCAGCTCTTTCTCTAAACCGTTAATTGAATTCAATTTAGGATAAACAGCTAAAAAATCTGATTGGGATGATGCAGCAGCAATCAGTGGTATCATTATCAGCAGCATCAGGAAGTAAGGCTTCCAGTCAATACCGGTATTTTTTATTCCATAAAATGGCTGGTCTTTATCAAACAATTTCCAAAAAATAAATAAAATGACGGTTATAATTAAAAGCAAAAAAGGCCAGTAAGACAGCTGCTCCCAATACTTGTTCCAACCAATTACCAGTGGGTTCAGGTTATCTGAAGAAAAGAACGGAATATCAAGAGTGATCTTTAAAGCAAATACGAGAGGGGCAATTATAATAAATAATAAGAAGGTTATTTTCCCGGAATAAATAAAAGGTTTTACCAGATAGGTGATAAAGTAGGGTATAGCAAAGGCCGCGAGGAAGACTGCATACCGGCAAAATAGTTTAAGGGTAAAAGAATTATTTTTTCTGATAGCTGTGTCAAGATCAAATGTATAATTTATATAAACTATAACAGTAGTGAATACAAAAATTGCAATAAATATTTTTTTATCCGTCTCATTAAAATATTGCTTTATATAAAAAATTATTTTTTTCATTTAATGTTGAAAGTAAAATAATTTATTTATTGTCTTTAAACTTTCTTACTCCATACAGTTCAAAAGTTCCGTTAATAATTTATAACCCTTAAAAGTATAGTCATGAAAACTTTATCATTTAACCGGATTACGTTTGCTGCAATTGCCCTGTTATTCTCCTCGTTTGTTTTTACATCTTGTCAAAAAGAAATCAGTTCTAGTAATTCCGTTTCTGCTATCACCGAAGAAGAAGCGGCTAACCTTTCAGATGAAAGTTCACAGGCAGAAGCCAGTTTGGATGATGCTGATGACATTGGTTTTACTGCAGCAGAAGAAGAAGGAAATGCTGGCGGTTTTGGCGTCGAAGGAAGATCTTCTATTCCACAAGGCCGAAGATTTCTACCAGATTTTTTTGAGCTGCGTGGAAGAATTGGCGATTGTGCCACTATCACTGTTTCCCCGAACGATAGCACGTATCCTAAAACGGTAACAATAGATTTTGGGGATAGTTGCCGTGGGCGTGATGGAAAAGTAAGAAAAGGAAAAATGATTTTAAATTTTACAGGCCCCATTCGCAGACCAGGTTCAGTAGTTACACTCACTTTTGAAAGGTATTATGTAAACCGCGTGCATATAGAAGGGACTAAAATTTTCAAGAACCTTTCTGAACCACCGATGCATAAATGGAGCATTGAAGTGATAAATGGCCTGGTTACATTACCAAATGGAAGAGGCTATAGTTATGAAGGCATTAAAACCGTAAAACAAATTGCGGGAATGCTGACCGACTTAGTAAGAGATGATGTGTACCAGATCACCGGACGTTCTAAAACAATATTTAATGGCGGCAAAATCGTGAACTTAAACACAGAAGTTCCATTGATTAAAAAAGTTGCCTGTGCATGGATAAGCGAAGGGACAATAAAAATAAAGATCAATGACAGAGAACTTCAATTAGATTTTGGATTCCCCGGCAATGGAGATTGTGATAACAAAGCATTACTAACCTGGAATAATGGAACTAATCAGCGGACTATAACCTTACAATAAGGTTGATAGCGATTTAATTAACAAAAAAGAGTCTGTTCCAAAAGCTTATTAAAGAATAAATGCCGGGAAGGCGATAAGACGGTAAGTATTTAAATTCAACTACTATTTTCTTCCCGACTTACCGTCTTCCCGGCAATATTTAATTTTTGGAGACAGCCTCTTTTTATTTTCCTTTTTCAAAGTTCTTATTAATCCAAACGATCGCTTTTTTTACATAGTACTCTTCATCATTTTTAAGATTATCTGCCAATAATTTTATAGCCGGATGAAATGCCTTGTTCCTTGTATACCATTCCACCATCACCAGCGAAAGCCGTCTTTGCCACATATTTTTTGAGCTATTGAATTTATTGGCTATTGCAAAAATTTCTGCGTGATGTGTTTTTACAATACTACGGATAAACTGCATACCCAACCCATCACCTACAGCCCAATTATCAATATCTTTTGCAAATTGCTGAAATAATTTTAGCAACAGGGCAGGATCTTCTTTTCCTTTTTTCTCCATGATTTTTATAGCAATTATTCTTTCTTCGTATGAACCGGCATTCCATAGTTCTTTCGCCAGTGAAAAAGAGCCTGATTTATAGTGCTTAATAATTTCATTCAGCACAGGTGTTTTGACTCCATAGATTTTTTGTTTTCCAGGAATCATTTTTTCAAAAAAAGTTTTATTTCCTTTTTGAGCCTGCTTAATTAATAACTGTTGTATCTCTTTTAATTCTTTTGACATATTCTTTTTAACAGATTAATCATCAAAAAATCAAAGACCCCGTTCCTCCCGATTATTCAAGATTGATTTTAACAGCTTTTGATGAAGCATCGTTAAAGTTAGTGATTCAAGTAAAAGTAGGCAGGAGAAGAGTTCTATTCAATATGCATCGCAACAAGCGTTGATATTTGTTGTAGTTTTATTTGCGTGCTTCCGGGTTGTGCTTTTTCCTGGATATATTTTACAACCCCAAGACCTGGTTTGAAAACTACCTGATCTTTGCGGAATGAACGGATGTTTTTCTCAAAATAAACACAGTCAGCAAAAGTTCCGGCCGGTGTTTTAAAGGCTGTTTTAAGTTTTATGGACAGACCAGCAGCGGCCATATCTTCGAAACTTGTCAGGTATCTGGAAGTATCGCTTTCAGGGATACTATAATCCTTTTTAGCATCTTTTATACCTTTTGTAAATAACCGGTCGCCCAACGTAAAAAAAGTTGATTCATTGGCAAATAGTGTTTCAGGTAATCCAACGGTGAAATTACTTTCCCACCATATTATTCCATCTGTCAATGATTTTTTATTCGAGGAGTAGCGTAGCGTGTCATATTGTATCCTTAGAAAAATCCCGTTATCATACATGGAGTCTTGATATACCCAATAGTTTTTGCTGCTTAGCGGTAAAATGCCGCAATGTTTATCTGTGCAGGTAATAGAAATAACTGATTCAGCCGTATAGGAGCGACCGGCCGGGTTTTCGGTTTGAATCTTACAGCTGATAGCTGGTTCGATTACCGGTGAAAAGCTGTCTTTTCTGCAGGCAGAAAAGAGAATGCTTCCAATAAAAAGTGATAAGATTAGTTTGCTCAAGGTTGTAAGTCTATTTTCCATTCCGATTACTATCGGAAGAACTTACAAAATAGAAACTGGATCTTGAATTACATAACATTTTCACGTATTTTTTCGAAGTATTTTATACATCGGAATTTAGTGAAATCAGTAATATTACTGACTATAGAAACGACTCATTGTTTTATATTAAACTACCAGCATTGTCAATAATTAATTGAAAATGAGGCGATAATAGTCAAAAAGGTATTTTAAAAAAAATGCCAATAACTTATAGGATGAAATTACAATAGCTGTTTCTTTACCTATTTGAAAATAGTACTAAAAAAAACTTTCATGTCATTCCAGGAAGCTGTATCGGCAGCGGAATTATATTTTACAGGGATTTTGAATTTTTCTCCCATTGCCGTAGCAGCTGGATTGGTAAAAGCATGTGTGGCGCCTTCATAAGCTTTAAACGTATAGGTAGCACCAATAGAATCCATTTGTTTTTTGAAAAGATCAACTTCTGTTTGTGGTACAAAAGGATCAGCAGCACCATGGCAAACAAGAATATTTGCTTTCAATAAGTCTTTGATTGCAGGTACTACCGTAAGGTTGCCATGAAAACTTACAACACCTTTCAGATCTTCACCCATTTTTGCAAGGTTTAAAACCTGAGCGCCACCAAAACAATATCCTATTGCTGCTACTTTAGAAACATCTGTTTGGCTAAATCCTTTTAATTTTTCCAATGCTGCATCAAATACAGGTTTAGCTAATGCTGGGTTCATATAAAAAGGCGTGGCCAATTTTTCTGCTTCGGCGGGGTCATTCCCCATCTTACCGTCACCATACATATCAACTGCCATAGCTATATAGCCAAGTTTGGCCAGTTCTCTTGCTCTCATTTTGGTATAATCATTCAATCCCCACCATTCATGTATTACTAACACAGCAGGTCGTTTACCTTCTATATTTTCATCATAAACAACAAAATTATTCCTCGTAGAACTATCAAACCGATAGCTTACTATTTCTTCTTTGAGTTTTGGTTCTTTCATTGCTGGTTGCTTTTTTTTATCGTTGCTTTTGCAGGAAGTTAATAAAGTGACTGCGGAAAAAATAATCGTTAAGAAATGTTTCATTACCGGGAGTTTACTTGTGTTTGTATAATTCAACGATAAAGTTCCGGAATTAGTCCTGAACGCCGAAAATTTATAGTTATTTCAACAGAGGTTTCACTTCTACCACTTCAATTTCAAAGACCAATATGCTATTTGGTGGAATCTTTGCCGCTCTAGTCCGAATGGAATAAGCCAGGTCGGAAGGAACAACAATTTTTATTTTACCGCCTACCTTACAAAATGGCAAACCATTTTGCCATCCCTTTATTAATTGCTTCAGTGGAAAAGTGGCAGGTTTATCTTTTGTCTGGTCAAATACCAAACCATCTTTCAACAAATATCCTTTATAAAAAGCAACTACTGTATCGCTTACTGACACTTTTCTGCCTGTCCCTTCTTTCATTATTGTATAATAAATCCCATCTCCATTAATCGTTGCATCTGTTTTGCCCAAGGCAATAGCATCGGTTATTACATATATTTCTGCTTTTCGTTGTAGTAAACTATCGATATGAGAAAGTAAATTAATTACAGGGGCTGGCTTACCATCCATTTTCATATTTTTCCAGGAGTTAGTTTTACGCTGGCACCAAACTTGTCCGATATTCGTCAGCAGGCTTCCCTTTTTCCCTGCTCTAAATGAAGCCGGAGTTTTTATTGTAGTCCATTGCCCGGATATTTTACAGGTACCAATCAGTTTCCATTTACTTTCTTTTGGCAACCATACATATCCAGAATACAACGAGAAATTTTCTGCAGAGTCCGTAGCCAGCGCAATTAACAATTTATAGGTTTCGTTAACTGACCAGTTATACGCAAATTCAATTTCACCTTTCTCTTTTGCATCAACATCCAACCCGGTAGCCATTACAATGGCTGAGCTAGGAAATTCAAATACAAAAGCTCTATTATTTTTATCAGATTCAAGTGAAATTTTTACCACATCTGTTTTAATACCGGCAAAGGCCTCTTTCTTATTGGTAATGGCAGTCACACTAATTTCTGCCATAAACTGTACTGCTTTTACACTATCCGGGAGATTGTAAACAATAGTTGAATCCTTAACAGTTGCGTATGTAATAGTTGAAATCAACAACAATAAAGAGGAGCAAAGATGTTTTTTCATGTCAATAATTTCTTAACAATAGTAAGCAAAAAAATCTATGTCGTAGATGATGGGTTTGCAACATACTAATGCGAAAAAAAAAATCCAAGAACCGCCTGCAAAACGTACCTTTACGGTCAACATCTTTATTTTAATTACTCCCCCGTTTTTTAAATGTTAATAATACTTTTGTTTTTTGTGTGTCACTGGTACCTGGCGATCTTTTCTCAAACCTTTCTCCAACACCGTTACGCATCTCATGCTGCCTTCAGTATGAGTAAATTCTGGGAACGTTTTTTTTATATCCTGGCTTATATCGGACAAGGTTCTTCCTATGTTAGTCCGAGGGTTTATGCCATTATGCATCGTATGCATCATGCATATACCGATACAGAAAAAGATCCCCATTCACCCAAATATGATGATAATCTCTGGATCATGATGTGGCGTAGCCGCATTTTCACTTCCGGTGTTTTTAATAATAAAATCGTAATTGAAGAACGATTTTTAAAGAACCTTCCTGACTGGCCCGCGCTGGATAAAATTGCGCACAATTGGTTATCAAGAGTAGGTTGGATTGCTTTTTATATCACCTTCTACATTTTATTTGCGCCATCAGCCTGGTGGTATTTATTGATACCGATACATATTGTAATGCTTCCATTGCATGGTGCAGTTATTAATTGGTTTGCCCATAAATATGGTACCGTTAACTTTAAATTGAACAATACATCCCGTAATTTATACCCGATGGATTTGTTATTAATGGGAGAAGCCTATCATAACAATCACCATAAAACGCCTTCCGCAATTAATTTTGGAAAACGCTGGTATGAGTTTGACCCAACTTATCCTATTATTCTTTTTTTAAACTGGGCGAAAGTCATCAAAGTTGAAAAGATTAATAAAACCAGTAATGTAGAATTGGAATAAA
>JANMLJ010000219.1:0-1859 GCA_031372465.1 Chitinophagaceae bacterium
GCAGAGGCCTGCCCCGATGAAGATCGGGGAGCAATTGCGTTTGCCTTGAATTTTTCGTTGGTTACTTTTTTTGTTTCAAGACAAAAAAAGTGACAAATCTACAATTGAAACAAGCAATTGAGAGCCCCATGAAAAGTTATCCCATTGTTTTTAATTTTTAAACTCTTGGCAATTGGTATTATTTGTCTTTTCCCTTACAAAGGAAAACAAACTCCCGGTATTAAAATCCTTTACCAATGATATCAAACAAATAATAAAATGTGGCATAGCTGATATTGGATTATATTGTTTGTCCAATCGGTATTACTTAATATTGCGGAAATATTTTATGCTTTGAAAAAAATCAAGCCTTCTTTTATATATCCTGTTACCTGGCTTATCATTTCAATCTTCTTATTGACCATTCCCGGCACAGCCTTTCCAAAAGAAAACTGGTTGGAGAAAATATGGTTTGACAAATGGGTGCATATTGGCATGTTTGCTATTATGGTTTTTCTTTGGTGTTGGGCTCTATTAAGAATGAATCTTACTAAAGAAAAATTAATAAAAGCATTTATTCTTTTAGCAATACTCTGTTTGGTTTATGGTATTGGGATGGAGTTTGTCCAGAAGTATTTAGTAGTCAACCGATCATTTGACAATGGAGATATTATAGCTGACGCAGTAGGTTGTTTAGCAGGCCTTTTTTACAGTAACTGGAGGTTTATACCAAAGCAGCATTTAAAGTAGTCAATAGGCAAGAGCAGGCAGGTTATTAATTTGCTTCGGTGTTATACAAAAAATTGACCCCTGTAGAAACAGGGGTCGCAACCAAAACTAACTGCTTATGAGAATCTTTAATGTCTTTACTGTGTTCTTCGAAGTTTATAATGAGTTCGAATAATCGTTTATTGAATCTATAACGCAAATTTACTGGCGATAGTATGATATTTGCTGTTAATGAAAGATTAAAAGAGCTTTTGAGTAATTTTTCTTATTAGCTGTATAGTAAAACCTTCATTTACAGAAAGTAACTCTACTAAGCCATCAATAAGGCTATTTCTTTATTTCACTGGCACAGTACTGAATTACCTCAATAATCATGACAAAAAACAGACAAAGAACGTACACTAACCATTTGACGGAAACTACCAGATTAACTTTCTAATATTCATGCCAAACTGAAAGTTTCCCCAATAAAAAAAGACCGTTTCATTAATTAAACAGTCTTCTTCTTAAATTGTTCAAATAAAATTATTTAATAAATCCCTTGATGAGGTCCATTAAACCTCCGCCTCCGCCACGCTGACCTTCCTCTAAGCTATTTTGTGATTTCTTTGTAAGCTTGCCTATAATATCCTGCAAATCAAACCCACCGCCTCCGGAATTAGCATTATCACCTCCACCACCAGTAAATTTTTCAAGCAAATCCTGCAAGGGCGATCTGCTGGTTTTTTCCTCTTGTTGTTCGGTATCTCCACCGCCGCCAACTAATGAACCTATTAGTCCATCCAAATTCACATCGGGATTATTGGGATCATTTGTCTTTTGAATCAACCCATTCAATGCATTAGGAATAAGACTATTAGCTACATTACTGGCAATAGAAGGGCTCATACTGTATTTACGAACCAGCTTACTTATAAAATATCCAACCATCATACTTACGATTGGGTTTTTAATTAAACTTCCAATACCACCGCCACTAGTGCCTGCATTTGAACTACCGCCTCCTTTAAAAAGGTCGAGGATGTTTTGAAATCCTCCACCTGCCAGAATATTTTTAAACCCTCCGGCAATGGTTTGTGTAGCATCTGCCATCACTTCCTGGTTGTACTCGTTGGGCACATCGGGGTTGTTTACTACCGTATCTTGTCCTA
>JANMLJ010000299.1:0-3857 GCA_031372465.1 Chitinophagaceae bacterium
GAACCTTTCCAGGATTCATCAAAAGCTTCAAAAAAGAAAACCATGATCTTATTTTTTTCTGCCCAATTCATTAAATCTTCATAATACATTTTTTGATTTTCCTCATTCACCTGTTCGGGATGGATGCCCCTGCCATTTGAATTGGTAGCCCAACCTGCTTCAGTAATCACAATCGGTTTATCCGGATAAAATGCTACAACTGCTTCATAATTTTCACGGGTATATTCTATGGCTTCATGTATATGTTTATATTCCCATACGGGGTAAGTATGAATAGAAATAAAATCTACCTCTGCTGCTAATGGTTTTAATTTACTAAGCCAGGGTACATAGTTTTCACAAAAAGTAACCGGTTGTTTAGCCAACTTTTTCACTTTTCGGGTAAATTCCAGAACACGTTGTACAGGCACATAATGATCCGTCCAGTCAACACATGCTTCATTACCAACTGAAAGCGAAAAAATGATACCTGGATAATGATTAGCCCAATCAATTAGCTGTTGAATTTTTTTGTCGTTTTTTTGCCGGTTTAATGCTAACTGCTCTTCAGTATATACTCCGCCGCCCCAGGGACAACCAAAGTTGTTCATCTCTGCTTCAATGTAAGCACCTAACATGATTTTAAAATCCAGTTTTTCATTCCGGATAACATCTAAAACAGTTTCGGCATGTATATCGCAATCGTATAAGCGAAGATATTTCCAGTTATTTTGAAGAATCAGTAAATCATCTTTTACTTCATCATAAGAAGGGGAGATGCCTCCGGGTTGTTGCCCATCCCTGAAACCAGAATAACAAATTGCTTTGGCAGGCTGCAATTCAAACTTTTTATAAAAGTTCATATCAGAATTTCAGTTTTTCATTTTTATCCCAGATACCCCAGTAAGCACCCACTGTTCCTTCTGCCCCCACTTTCCACGACTCATCGAATGATGAAAAATAAAATACCGGAATGTTTTCATTTGCAGACCACATCTGTGTATTGATAAAATAGTCTTTTGCGTTTTTTTCACCCGGTACGGAGCCTTGCAGATTTTCACCCTGACTGGGCCATCCTGTTTCGGTGATGATTATTTGTTTGCCATTACCAGCATCTTTTGCCTGGTTATACATTTGTTTCATATAATCCAATGAGTTTTCAAAAGGGCAACCTTCCCAAAATGGATAGCAATTACTTAATATAACATCACAGACTTCGGTTATACGTGGCCGGTGTGAAAACTCGTAATAAGCATCTACATACCCAACCGGTATATGGGGTATCGATGCTTTTACATGCTGTATAAATTTCAGTAACTCATCTTCCGTTAAATCTTTCCGGTACATTACTTCATTACCTACCGCAGCAATATCAACAAACCCTTCTTTTGCCAGTTTTATCAGTCCTTCCACCTCCCGTTGGTTTATTTCAGGGTCATTACCCAGCCAGGCGCCTACCAATGTTTTTATTCCAAATTCTTTAGCCACTTTGGGTATTAACTCATTTCCTTCTGTACAGGAAAAGGAGCGTATCCATCTGGTATGCGGTTTAAGTATTTCCATTCGCCGTCTTACTTGTTCTTCCGTAATAATATCACCCGGCTTTTGACCTTCACCATATAAACTGAAGCAAAAACCATGTACACCATTTTGCAGAATTTCACTAAATAAACTATTTAATGCTACTTCTGATTCGCCTGCAACATAACTGGTAGTTGTATCCGGTTTTAAGGATATAAAGTCTTTTCTGAATGACATGGCTTTATGATTTATTAATTTTCAATTTTTCATTTTTATCCCAAATACCCCATCCGGCACCTACCTTTCCTTCCTGTTTTGTTTTCCAGGATTCATCAAATGAAGAAAAATAGAATAGCTCAATGCTATTATTTTTTGCCCATTCCTGAACAGCAATAAAATATTTCATCGCATTCAATGGAGAAGGTGCTGCCTCATCTACATCCTCTCCAACACCAGGCCAACCGGTTTCTGTAATAATTACTTTTTTGTTGTTGGCTACCTGTTTCGTTAATTCCATCATTCTATTTAAATAAGTCAGCGCAAATAAATTATTGGCTCCTTCCCAGAAAGGGTAGCAGTTTACTAAAATTACATCGCATGCATTTACTAACGCTGGCCTGTCAAGATATTGGTAATAAGCATCTACATATCCAACAGGGATAGAAGCTGGCAATGCTTCCCGTACCCGCTTAATATATTTTATTAATTCTTGTTCTGAAATTTCTTCACGATGCAGCACTTCATTTCCTATTGCAGCAATGTCAACGAAACCAGCTTTTGCCAAATTAATAAGTGATGTGATTTCCTTTTCATTTCTTTCTTTATCATTACTTATCCATGCGCCAACCAACGTTTTCAATCCTTTTTGATGAGCCATTTCAGGTATTAATTCATTTCCGCCCGTACAGGAGAAGGATCTGATCCATTTTGTATGCGGAGTTATTACATCCAGTCTTCTGCGAATCTGATCTGCTGATAAAATATCCCCCGTTTCCTGTCCTTCTACATAGGGACTAAAGCATAAACCATGTAAACCATTATTTAAAATTTCTGTATACTGTGTTTTGATTTCCGCTTCAGTTTTTGCACTTAAATCAATACCGGTAATGGTATTTACAACAGTTCCGTTTTTTTCCAGAGAAAGTAATTTACCTGAAAGATAGGCTGAAGATTGTTTTTTTACAGGCTCTTTTCTTGCATCTAATTCTTTTTTGATAGCTCTTGCTTTTGCTTCAGTTAAGTCATAATTCCGCATTACCCACATGGCTGTCAACGTTCCTAAAATAGGTATGCCGGAGAAAAAAAGCCTTAATCCGGTAACTGCGCCTTCCGCCTGTGTTTCCGCACCGGCTTTAAAAGATACCAGCGACATGATAACGCCTGTTAATAGTCCTGCTATAGCAAAACCGAACTTTACCATCCACCAGTAAATGGCACCAAAAATCCCTTCTCTTCTTTTACCTGAAGCCAACTCATCCATATCGCACACATCAGCTGTCATCGACATCATCAGCGTAAATAAACTTCCGATACCAAAGGAGAAGAAAGGCAAGGCAAACAAAAACATATAGGGTTTACCTGGTACGAATAGAAACCAAAGCAATATGTAACCGAAAATAGATATGCCCTGGCAAATTAGAAAGGCTTTCTTTTTCTCCATTTTTTTCGATATCCATGCCACAGTTGGTATTACTATAAAAGTAGTAGCTAACGCACCTATACATCCAAAAAGAGTAGGCCAAATGCCTGCGGCTGATGTACTGCCATTAAAAAGATAGTATACAACAATAAAAAAAGTAAAACCAGCAACAGTATTAAAGGCATTAAAAATTAAGAACGTAGCAACACATAGTTTTCTGAAGGGCTTATTAGCAAAGGCTTCTTTGAAACTAATAAGTATTTCCTTTAAACTACCTCCAATAGTTTTATAGGTTAATGGCTTTAAACTATGATCATTTTTTGTTGACTTACTTTTAATAAAAATGGCTGGTATCATCGCTAAAATCATACAGGAAATACCAACCCAAACTGCCAGCGTTCTCGTGGCAGTATCTGCATTGGGAAACCATTTTGGGTCGTACATCACCACCCAAAACCAGGGTGCAATTACCCATGCCCATTGGCCAATCCATTGTGATATGGCCATAATATTTGTTCGTTCGTGAAAATCATCACTCATTTCATACCCCATCGACACATAAGTAACACTAAAAATGGATAACCCAAAATAAAACACATTTGACCAGATGAGAAAGAATATGAAATTATAGTTTACGCTATTCTCTCTATGCAATTGCCACATTACAACGAAAGAAATTCCCATTATGATAGACCCTATAAAAACATATTGTCTCCTC
>JANMLJ010000551.1:0-9069 GCA_031372465.1 Chitinophagaceae bacterium
GACCGGGCTCAGCACTAAAGGACTGGAAGGCGAAAACGAAGCAACTTTAGCTACTGTTGTGAATGCATTGGGTTACAAAGTGAATGTCGGCTGGACCACTTTGGCCAACAATAGCCTACCCGGGTTGCAGGGTGATGAAATTCCATACTCCCTTTTTCAGAAAGCAGGTAAAGGAAAAGTTGAGATCATTCCTGTAGCAAGATATTCACCCGACTTTGAACTTCCATTCGGATACTATATTGATAAAGCGGAGATGCCTGAAAAACACCCAGTTGGTGTATTGGCAAAAACAGGTTTGTACCCTGAACATCAATGTTTATTTCCTGCAATAGCTTCAGGAACCAACTCTTTTGACCCGGGTAATCAGGCTTTCGGATTTTATTTTACCAGCCCTACTCACTCTGCCTGGTCAGAAGATGCGTGGAATATGCTATACTTCCCTGCTAATGCAGTACATGCAACAAGAATTTATCCGCTAAAAGATACCAGCGGAAAATTAATCGTTAATACTTATTTGCTTTGTTATGAAGAAGCAAAGAATGGTGATTACAACGATTATGTTTTTGTAGTAAAAAATATCCGTCCGGTTACCAATGATAATTTTACGCTTTTGTTCAATGGTAAAAACTTAACCGGATGGCATACTTTTTTGAAAGGGATAGGAACTAATGCAGACCCAAATTCAAATTTTATCATAGAAGACAATATGCTGCATGTGGTGGGACAAGACCTCGGTTATGCAATTACAGATAAAGCCTATAGCAATTATCATTTTAAAGTTGATTTTAAATGGGGCGAAAGAAGATGGGGTTCCCGCACAAAAGAAAAAAAAGATGCAGGGGTGTGTTATAATATTCCAATGAATGAACCTGATTCTATCTGGCCGCAATCTATTGAATGCCAGGTACAGGAAGGAGATGTAGGTGATTTCTGGCTACTCGGTTTTAGTACTATTAAAGTAAATGGCGTACAAAATGTACCGGCTAATCATACAAGAATGATCAAGCATACAGATGCAGAGAAACCTTCTGGTGAATGGAATACAGTCGAAATTATTTCCTACAATGGAAAATGTGTTCACATCGTAAATGGTGTAGTGGTGAATATGGGTGAAGATGCCAGTGTAAAGAACGGGAGAATATTATTACAATCTGAATATGCAGAAATTTACTACCGAAATGTAAAAATCAGGAAATTATAATTTGGTTTATGAAAAAGAATTTTATTATATTTTTTCTTCTGCTCATTGTTATTTCTGTTAATTCCCAGCAAAAAGGTGATCCAAAAATTAGTGAAATATGGTCACCTGTACCTAAGGTAATTTCACCCGGCAAAGTTGCTGCCGGAGCTCCGTCGGACGCCATTATATTATATGGTGAAAAAAAAGATAGCCTTAACTGGGTAAATAAAGATGGCAACCCATTCAACTGGAAAGCTGAGGACAATTCACTTACTGTTGTTCCTTTTTCCGGCGACCTTCGAACTAAACAAAGTTTTGGAGACTGTCAGTTACATATAGAATGGCGAACACCTGTTGAAGTAAAAGATAGCGGCCAGGGCCGTGGCAACAGTGGTATTTTTTTAATGAGCCGTTATGAATTACAGGTGCTTGATTCATATAATAACCTGACTTATTCAAACGGACAGGCAGGTAGTATCTATAAACAATATATGCCGATGGTAAATGTGTGCAGGCCCCCGGGTGAGTGGCAAACCTATGATGTTATATTTACTGCTCCACAGTTTTACCAGGATGGTGTCGTTAAATCACCTGCCCGCATAACAGTTTTTCAAAATGGGGTGCTGATTCATTATAATAGTGACTTATGGGGAAATACGACGTTCATTGGTGTGGCAAAGTATGAAAAACATGACGCAAAAGAACCGTTATTGTTGCAGGACCATCACAACCTGGTAAGTTATCGCAATATCTGGATAAGGGAATTATAATTTTTTTATTACTAATGCCAATTATAGCTCATAAATAGGCCCAATTATTGAACCACAATAGGCACATAGTACACATAAGAAAAACACATAGTAGACCCTATGTGTCAACCTATTTTTTTCTATCTTTCTATATGGTAAAAGTAAAATGATTCCTTGATTTTATTGAACTACCTATGAAGTATACAAGCCATAAATCATAAAAAGGAAAGAAAAACTATCCATCTTATTGAAGATATTTTTCCAATTCGCATTTCATCAATTGCCTGATACCTTTTACAACACAAGCCGCATTCAAAGCTGCCCCTTCCCTTGATGTATGCGTATGTTCATTGGGGAAATAGGGGTTTACTTTTTCAGGACCCAATACATCATATACTTCAGCTATCAGGGTATTGAGGTCAATAAAATAGGCCCCTGTTGTTACAGCAGTTTGCTTTGCCCACAAACCATAACCGGTTCCATTATACCTGATCAGTTTGCCATCCTTCCAATCGTTGCGGGGAATGGGTGAACATATAATTGCCGTGGCGCCTTTTGTTTTTATATCGTTTACAAATTTTGCCAGGTACCATCCATAAGTATGTACTACTTCCTGTAGTTTTGTAATGGGGTTGTATATTTCCCTGGCCGAATCACTCACCCCTTTTATAGTTCCTCTTGCCCTTGCTGTATCATCCAATGGACTGCCATCGTTATGACCAAACTGCATAATTACATAATCTCCTTTTTGAATTTTATTCAGCACTTTATCCCACAAGCCCTTTGTTAAAAAAGTACGGCTGCTGGTACCGCCCAATGCATCATTCACCACTTTAATTTTTGTGGTATCAAAAAAAGGTGCCATCAGGTCGCCCCAGCCCCACATGTTCCCGCTACCATCACCTTTACCGTTTTTTACGGTGCTATCACCTATAAAAAAAAGAGTTGGCTTATTTTCTTCTTTATTAATCAGGATAAAGGAAGAAAGCAAAATCGCTCCTATTAACAAAAGAAAAATATTTTTTTTATTTATAAACATGGTCTAATTTTTTTGCAATAAATAATTATTCAACTTTAGGGTTTTTAATAATTTTATACCTTCTGTAACAGAAGCTGCATTAACCATTGCGCCGGCTTCATTGGTATGTGTATGATCGCCGGGGAAAAACTTCTTTGTTTCTTCCGGACCCAGCGTATCATATTTATCAGCAGTGATCGTATTCAGGTCAACAAAATAAGCAGTTTCCTGTTCAGCTATTTCCCTGGCCCATTTACCATAATCATTACTGGCCCTCATCACTTTCCCCTCCCGGAATTCATTTCGCGGTATCATGGAACAGATAATAACAGTGGCTCCTTTTTCTTTTGCGTCCCGCACAAATTTACGTAAGTACCATCCATAAGAATGCACAATTTCAGGTTTGCCATCAGGCCATGTTAATTGCACACTATCTTCGCCAGTTCCCTTTAATACACCCCGGTAACCGGCTTTAGTAGTGTCAGGTCTGCTGCCTTCATTATGGCCAAACTGAATCAGTAAAAAGTCGCCGGCTTTCATAGTAGAAAGTACTTTATCCCATCTTCCTTCTTTTACAAAAGTACGGGTGCTTCTGCCGGCCATCGCCTGGTTTGATATGCCGATATTTGTTGAATCAAAAAATTCACCGATTTTTTCGCCCCAGCCACATTGCGGACGGTTGTTATTTCTCACCGTTGAATCGCCGATAATATATATGGTTGGTTTTTCTTTTTGGAATAACAGAAAAGAACAAACTGTTGTAAATGCAAGGAAAAGTGCCATGCGTTGTAACTTTAAATATCTTTTCATCTGTTTATTTTTATTTTTTGAGGTCAGATGCCTGCCTGTCGGCAGACTGGGAATTCTCTATAAAAATTATCATCGCCTTTTGGTATATCCCGATAACTATCGGGATGCTCGATAATTTTCTTGGCTCATTTCATACTATTTTCCATTTTGTATAAGTTCGTTAAGGGCTAAAGCCCTGTAACTAATTTTTTATTCATTTAATCATCGTTTAACTTTTAATATAACAATATTTTGTTTCGGCGGTTTCTGCATACCATCTCCTAAAAAATAATCGGTGTAGGGTGGTTGATTGTAAGCTACATTTTGCCAGGCAATACTTAACCGGTATTGCGGATTATGCATTAATGTGTAAAACCGGTAATCAGTGGGGATAGTAGTGGAGAAAATTCGCAGCTCTTTACTATCCTCCGTCCTGAGTATCACTTCTTCTCTCCAGTCACCAAAAAGATCGGCACTTAATGCCGGAGTCGCTTTGGTTCCATTATTCGATAAGCAATTATAAATTTTTGCATCAAATAAATTATCCAGCTTACCGTTTTTATAATCCCATTTGTCAATATGTGTTCCATCCAGTAACTCGCTTAATAAATCACCGTCCCACCAGATGCGGAAGTTAACACTACGGGGACTAACGCCAATTTTTTCGCCAGTAGCTGCTATCAATCCTTCACTGCCACCCCAACATTCATATCCGGGGTAACGGGGATCAATATCCGCACTCATACCCCGGCCAACATCTTTATCGGGGTCGCCACTCCATAAAATTTTACCGGTAGCAGCATCATACATCGCCGTACCGGGACCCTTGGTTTTTTCTTCTATTTCATGTATCCCAAATACTTCCAATCCGGGGTGTGAAGGATCCATATCAGTAACATGTACAGCATCACCATGCCTTAGCCCGGTAGTATATAATCCTTTCCCATTATCATCCACACACATGCTGCCAAATACTATTTCATCTTTACCATCAATATCTACATCGGCAACAAATAAATTGTGATTGCCCATGCCGGAATAAGGATTGGCCGCATCTTTTGAATCAAACACCCAACGGGAACTTAGTTTTTTATTTCTCCAATCCCAGGCAGCTAACACTGTTCTTCCATAATAACCCCTGCACATGACCACACTCGGATGGATACCATCCAAATATGCTACGCAGGCAAGGAATCTGTCAACACGGTTGCCGGAATTATCATTACCTCCATTACCACCTCTTCCTCCCCATGCACCAATATCACCTCTCGGGGCAATATAATTGGCAGTGGCTAATTCAGCACCTGTCAATCCATCAAATAGGGTAAAATATTCAGGACCGTCCAGCACCTTACCATCTTTTGCCCTGTCGTTGTTGTTGAAACGGTAATCTTTGGTACTATCACCGATCACTTTTCCTTTACCATCTATTGTACCATCGGCCGTTTTCATCGCAATTTCCGCTTTGCCATCACCATCTAAATCATATACCATGAATTGCGTGTAGTGGGCACCTTCCCGTATATTTTTTCCTAAATTGATCTGCCATAAAAAAGTGCCGTTCAATTTATAACATTGAAAAATGGGAGGATCGGTTATGCCTGCCTGTGAATTATCACGGCCCCTTCCGGTCTGGTGAACAATGATTTCATATTCGCCATCTCCATCTACATCACCAACGGATACATCATTGGGAGCATAGCCTGCGGGTGTTTGTAGTGGTATGGATAGATAAGGATTGCTGCCGGGTTTAAGTAAAAAGTAAGGAAGAGAATTTATTTCTTTGCCTTTTACTATTATCGTTACATAATATGAATAAGCTATTTGGGCATCGGCAGACTCATCAACAAAACAGGTTGATTTAGTAATTGGCTCCTTATTCAGCTTAATTGTTTTATTACTACCCTGTTTCATATCACCAATAGCACGATATAAATTGAAAGCAATATCATTGGATTCATTGCCCAATAGCCTCCAGCTTACAAATACTTTTCCATTATCCTGCCGGATAGCATAGATACCACGGTTCAGATATTCCATTTGCCGCTGCGCATAACAACTATTCACTGAAAAGAATAATAAAGTGCCTATAACTGTTTTCAATAAAATTTTCATTCTTACTTTTTAATATTGACTGTACTGGTTCCGCTTTTTAGCTCAGTTGCTGAAGCGGTTATTTTAATAACGCCATTACTCGCATTGGCTTTAATGATAGCAATACATTTTCCCTTATAAGCCCATCTTTCGCTACTCAGATAAGAATCAGAACAGGTAAGATCTGCATTGTCAACTGCCGCTATTATACCAGGCCCTTTTAAAGTAAACTTTATTTTATCCGTCGCATTTAAACAGGGTAAACCCTTTTCATCCACAATAGTGGCAGTAACATAAACAAGGTCGTCCCAAATATTTTCTATATCGGGTTTATCAACACTAACTACAATTTTTGCAGGATCACCTGTTGTAGTCAGTTGTTGTTCACCTACAATTTTTCCCTTATTCCTTGCTACTGCTTTTAATGTACCCTTATGAAAGGTAACAGACCAGAGTCTTGGTGAAGCATTATCTGCAGGTCGTGGTACAGTACCAACTGATACATCGTTTAAAAACAATTCCACTTCATCACAATTACTAAACACCTGGATCTTTGCTTCATCATAGGTATCAATATCGGTAGGGCTCCAATCGCTTATCCAATCCCCTGCACCGGCATTACCCTGCTTACGCATTACATACAGCATGGGTTTATCACTCCACCAGCTTTGACGCTGGTATCCAACATCTCTGATACCACCGGTTTTATCAAGTAGTCCTGAACCATGTGCTACTGCCGGCCAGTCTGCTTCGCCTAAATAATCAATACCTGTCCATAAAAACTGACCAGACATATATGCTTTATCCCGAAGTGGGATCCACGCTGCCTGTTCAAGCCTGTTCTCCGTACCAATTACTTTCCTGTTTGGGTTTTTATCATGTGCTGCTACTAATTCATTTTCCCTGTAATTCTGTCCCACCACATCCATTATATCTGCAAAACCGTTTTCATATACATGTGATAAAGCCGGGCGGAACAATGCCATGGTAACTGGCCTGGTCGGGTCTAATGAATGACAAAGGTCTTGCTGCATTTTATACTTTCTGAATCCCGTGGAGTCATTCAAATTGTCATGCACTTCATTGCCGACGCTATAGATAATTACGGATGGATGGTTTCTGTCACGCATCACTATATCTCTTGTATCTCTTTCCCACCAATCAGTAAAGTAGAGATTGTATCCTTTTTCCGCATGGCTTTTGGCAGCATTCCAGGTATCAAAAGTTTCATCCATTACCAGCACACCCATTTTATCGCAAAGATCAAGAAACTCAGGTGCCACTCCATTATGTGAAGTACGGATACCATTAACACCTAATCCTTTTAATAATTGAAACCGTCTTTTCCAGACACTAAGTGGTACGGCAGCCCCTAATGCCCCTGCTTCATGATGCAGACAAACGCCTTTTATTTTTACGTTTTTACCATTCAGTGAAAAGCCGGTTGCCGCATCAAACTTAATATCCCGGATACCAAATGAAGTAGTTATTTCATCCACCGGATTTTTATCAATAATAATTTTTGTTGTTGCCTTGTAAAGTTCCGGGTTATCAAGATCCCACAAAACAGGCTTTGCCAATGATATTTTTTGCAAAACTGTTTGGTCTTTATTGCCGGTTATTTTTTGTTTGGATTCTGCACTCGCAACTATCCTTCCATCAGGCGAAGTAATATCCGTTTGAACAAGTATATTTTGTACCGTACCTAATTGGTTACTAATTGTTGTCTGGATATTTATCGTAGCATTTTCGACCGTTACACCTGTTGTGGTAACGAATGAGCCCCGATGCGCCACATGTACCGGGTTAGTAACGGACAAGCGTACATGACGATAAATGCCAGCACCGGTATAATAACGGGATGCAGGCTGAATAGTGTTATCTGCCCTTACAGCCATTATATTTTTTTTATCCTTTCCAAAATTTAAATGACCGGTTAACTCATATTCAAAACTTACATAGCCATTTGGTCTTTTACCCAGGTGAAAACCGTTGATCCATACATCACTGTTGGCCATTACCCCGTCAAATTCAATGAACACAAGTTTTTTTGTATCTGCGGTATCCATAGAAAATGTTTTTCGATACCATCCAATACCACCTGGTAAATAACCACCACCACGGCCGGTTGTATTATTTCTGTCGTAAGGCCCTTCAATACTCCAATCGTGAGGTACATTTAATGATCGCCAGCCTGCATCATTGAAAGCAGCCTGCTCTGCTGCCTTTACATCTTCTCTTAAAAATTTCCAGTCAGTATCAAAAGAAATTACTTTCCTGGAAGGTGTTACTTGTGCAGTACATACTGTCAATAAAAAAAAGCTGATCCCGGTTAAATAAATTTTATAAAATAATTGTCCTTTCATACTATGATCGTTTTAGTAGCGTCACTATTTCTTTTTTACCAGTACAATATTAGGTTTGGGTGGTTGCTGCATCCCTTCCCCCATATAATAACTCAAATGCGGTGGTTGATTATACGCTACATTCTGCCAGGCAATGCTTAACCGGTATTGTGGGTTATGCATCAACGTATATAAACGTTTATCCGTGGGGATGATAGTAGAAAAAATCCGCAGCTCTTTATTATCTTTCGTTCTGCAAATCAATTCTTCTCTCCAATCGCCAAAAATATCGGCACTTAATGCAGGGTTTGATTTTGTTCCATTATTGGATACACAATCAAAATCTTTTGCGTCAAATAATTTATCGTTGGCCTGACTGGTATAATTCCATTTTCCAATATTTGTTCCATTCAATACTTCACTCAATACATCACCGTCCCAGTAAATACCCATATTACAGGGCGGCGATTTCTCTGCTATTTTATTTCCTTTATTGTCATACATACCTGTGATGCCAGCACCGGCCACCCAACATTCAAACCCGGGATAACGGGGATCTACATCCAATGCCAATCCACGACCGGGGCCTTCACCATCAGTACCTGCTTTTACCGATGCAATTTTCCAAATCACTTCACCTGTTTTTGCATCACGAAAATTTGCACCTGCATCGGAAAAACGTTCCTGTATATCAAAAACTTCTAGGCCTGGTCTTGACGGATCAAGGTCACTTACATGTAAGGCATCACCATGACCGAGGCCGGTTGAATATAATCCTTTACCGTTATCATCAATCGTCATAGCACCAAAAACAATTTCATCTTTACCATCTCCATCCACATCGGCAACAGATAAATTATGATTGCCCTGACCACGGTAACTACGGTTTAAACC
>JANMLJ010000557.1:0-3410 GCA_031372465.1 Chitinophagaceae bacterium
GCAAAGATGATTTTGTAAATACCAATTGCATTTTTGGTGGCACCAAAAGAAATATTCTTTCCAAGGAATTTAAAGGGGGTGATATCGTCAACATTTTTGGTGGCACCGAATTAAATCTTTCGCAGGCAGATATACAGGGAAAAGTGGTGATCGAGATCACTAATTTCTTCGGTGGTACCAAGCTTATTGTGCCTTCCAACTGGGAAGTGAAGTCGGAGGCAGTTACTGTTTTTGGAGGCCTGGAAGACAAACGTTCGATGGCAGCATCAACAGAAAGTTCAGGTAAAATTTTATTACTCAAAGGAACCGTGATATTCGGAGGCATTGAGATAAAGAGCTATTAAGTGAATAGGGAATGGTGAATAGTGAATGGGTTTCACACAGGAAAGTCATTTTATTAATCTGGCGAAATCTTACAAATTGAAACTGCCCCCTGTTAAACTGATAAACTAATAAACCAATCAACAAATTAACCAACAACCAACTAACATGAACTGGTACCTTACAAAAATGGTCTATCGGATAGTTTGCGGCGATGGTAATCATACTGCCCAGTTTGATGAACAACTTCGTTTAATAGCTGCTGACTGTAAAGAAGAGGCTTTTGACAAAGCGCAATTGCTGGGTGCACGGGAAGAAGAAACCTTTTTTAACCAACAACAGCAATTAGTACAATGGCAGTTTATAGGTGTTAGTGAATTATTCCTGCTGCAGGAGCTGATTGATGGTGCTGAAATTTATTCACGCATTGAGGAAAAAGATAACGTTGATGGATACCTGGATATTGTTCATAAAAAAGCTGCACAGATACGCTTTGGCCATACACATGAATTATTAAACCTGGCATAAACGATATGTCCAGCTCCCCCCTTTCCATATCAAAGTTCCGCTTCATCTTTATCATTTGCTGGTTAGTAATGATGGGCGACCAGGTAATGGTGCTTCATTTCTTTGGCCTGCCCTGGGAGGCAGCCATTATTGACAGTTCTATTGGTAATACTTTATTGTTATTAGCCTGTCTGCTCGTTATGAATACGCTACGATACTACCTGCCCCGTGGCAATCAATACATCAATATTTTTTCCATCTGTTTATTTCTCACCATTGTCTGGCTGCTGCTGTCAAAATGGTTGTTAGGTGCCTTGCTTGGCCACTATGCAGGATATAAAGAATTGCTGCATCTCTCCCTCTCCATCCGCTTTAGTATTGCTTTCCTGTTGATGGGTTGTATAACCATGATCAGTATTTTGTGGTATAACCAGAAAGAGCAAAAAGAAAATGAAACAAGAAAAACTGATGCGGAAAAACTGGCAAAAGAAGCTGAGCTGTTTAAACTCCGTCAGCAATTGCAGCCCCATTTTTTATTTAATAGTTTAAATTCCATTAATGCATTGATCGGCACCCGGCCGGAAGAAGCCAGAAAAATGGTGCAACAGCTTTCTGATTTTTTAAGGGGCACTATTAAAAAAGAAGAAACACAATGGGTAAGCCTGCAGGAAGAAATGCAGTACCTGCAATTATATCTTGACATTGAAAAAGTGAGGTTTGGCAACAGGCTGGTGACAGTAATAGAAGTGGAAGAAAATATAAAGCAATTAAAATTACCGGCATTACTGTTACAACCCATTATGGAAAATGCCATTAAATTTGGATTATACGACACCACCGGTGAAACGGTGATCCGTTTACATGCCTGGAATGAAAACGATAACCTGGTAATCGAAGTGCAGAATCCCTTTGATCCGGAAACATCTTCCCCGAAACAGGGAATTGGATTTGGATTAAAATCAATTCAACGAAGATTGTATTTACTGTTTGCCAGAACTGATTTACTCACGACTTTTGCTAAAGAAAATATATTTACCACTATTGTAAAAATTCCGCAATCCACTTAAATAACCCTGAAGGATTCAAAAAAGAGTATGAGCAAAGTAATAATCATAGATGACGAGCCGCTGGCAAGAAGTATTGTAAAAGAATATTTACAAAAACATCCGCAACTGGAACTGATGCAGGAATGTGGCGATGGTTTTGAAGGATTAAAAGCTATACAGCAGCACCAGCCGGACCTGATATTTTTAGATATCCAAATGCCCAAGATAACAGGATTTGAAATGCTGGAACTGATTGAGCAACCGCCTTCCGTTATTTTTACCACTGCATTTGATGAATATGCTATCAAGGCTTTTGAAGCACATGCCATTGATTATTTATTAAAACCATTTGATCAGGATCGGTTTGACAAAGCCATTACCAAATGGAAAGAACAAAAACCAAACAGTACCGAAAAATCCACACAGGATCTGCTGGAAACTGCTTCTTTATCACCCTCCCAAAGCCAGCGTATCGTAGTAAAGAACGGCAGTAAAATAAAGATCATTCCTGCACACGATGTATTATACCTGGAAGCCGCAGACGATTATGTAAAGATTCATACCCCCGAAGGATATTTTCTGAAGAATAAAACTATGACTCACTTTGAACAATCATTGGATGGAGAGCAGTTTGTACGAACACATCGATCCTATATTGTCAATGTGCAGCAGATCACCAGGATTGATCCTTACGAAAAAGACAGCCATGTCGCCATTCTCCGTTCGGGAGCTAAGGTACCGGTAAGCAGAAGTGGGTATGGGAAGTTGAAGGAAGTGCTGGGATTGTAAAACTATTGAGCTTTTTTTCAACACAGAGACACAGAGAAACACGGAGTTTCACAGAGTTTACCCCGTGTTTCTCTGTGACTTTGTGACTCCGTGGTTAAATTCGATTATCCATAAATTGAAATCTGCTCCTTCTATGCCTCTGGACTGTCGGGTGAAACAATTCTCCAAAATACCTCAATTGCTGATTCAGAAGATTTTATCTACATTTAGACATCGATTTTACTTAGCCCGCTCTGTCCTTTTGAAAACAACCCAAATCCATCCATTTTGACGAACCAATTCCAGTTTAAAAATTTTTTTTTATATGGTAAAAGACGCATTACGCATAGCAGAGTTGGAGAAATTATTGGCAGAACGCACCGCTGAGTTAATACAACAGGGGGAAGAACTGGCGGTAATCAATAGTGTACAGGTAGCACTGGTAAAGGAAATGGATATGCAGGCCATTTATGACTTGGTGGGTAATAGGATTCAGGAGTTGTTTGATGCACAGGCAGTCATTATTTCTACTTTTGATCATGAAAATGAAACTGAAAATTTTCAATATACATTTGAGGATGGAGAAAGATTTTACCCGGAGAGCCGCCCAATAAATAAATTAAGAAAACACCTGATTGAATCAAAACAGAAGATTTTAATAAATACATCAGAAGAAGCAGTGGAATGGTTTGGGAAGGAAGTAGTACCCGGAACAAAGTATATGAAATCAGGGGTATTTGTTCCGTTGATCTCGGGTGAAATAGTGAC
>JANMLJ010000464.1:0-30761 GCA_031372465.1 Chitinophagaceae bacterium
AACCAACGAAAAATTCAAGGCAAACGCAATTGCTCCCCGATCTTCATCGGGGCAGGCCTCTGCTTTGCCATCCCTCGCCCCCTTTTCCATTGGATCCTCGTCCTGTTGTTTTGACATTCGATGAAGTTGTAAAATGTGCAATACTTTGTTGCACTTTTCTGCTCGGAGCCGATTATATGATGCTTCATGACCTTCGGCTATGACTCCATATAAAATTGTAAACTGGAAGATTCTTTTTTATTGCCAATTACATTTAGTTTAAAAATCAGCAACAAGTAGATAAGTTTTCATTACAGTAATTAAGCTCTTACTTTTTATGATGAATCAAATATCCCTTATTATTAAAAATACGAAATTGTAATTGCCTAATTTTCAAATTGTTAGATCTAAGTTATATAGATTAGATTAAAAATACATTTTTACACACAGCCTGTCCCGCCTTTGCGGGAGATAAAACGGATTGGATAGATGAACACAGATTATTTTGATAAATCAAAATCCTGGATTTCTGCGTAGCAGAAAAATCTGTGTTCATCCGTTCAGTCCGTATTATCCGTGTGCAAATACACAGCAAATGAGTAAATTCTCAATAGCTTACTTTTAATGTAAATGGTATAATTGATCATTGATATATAATTTTTATCGCTAAAAAATTACTGATTACATATTCTTTCGCAATTGAACTACTACCAATAACTAAGCCGGTCCAATCAGAACCGGCTTAGTATTATCCTGCATTAAAAAATTATTAAAATTTCCAACCCAAACCTACCAATGGTATTTTATCTTCACTGGAGATAGCATAAGAAACAGTTATCAACAGACGACGCAATGGCGAAAACCATACACCGGCACCATATCCGGACAGGAATTTATTATCACTATCATTCTTTTTCCAAACCCTTCCAGCATCATAAAAGGCCAATACACCAAATGCTGCAGGGAAAAGATAGGTTCTGAAGTTGGCCAACCGGAGACGAAGTTCTGCCTGGTTATAGAATTTTGACTTACCGGCAAATCGCTCCTTACGGTATCCCCGCAGGTTGTCATCCGATCCAAGATACTGCGCCTGGTAAAATTCAAAACCATCGCCAGAGTTGATGCCGCCACCAACACGGTTTGCAAATACAAGCCGGTCATTTATCAGGTTAAAATAAAAAGAAAAGTCACTATTTATCTGGGCTACTTTATCATAGCTGTTATTACCAAGTCCGGTAAATCGTTTAATAGTAGTGATCCAGTTAATACCTGATGACGGAATTACTTTATTATCTCTTGTATCAATAGACAAAGAAAGTTTGGCACCAACATATGATTGTTTTTCAAAAACAGTAAGCGGATTGAGTCCGCTGGCAACTGTATTCAATACTACATTTCTAACTTTATTAAGTTTTTCATCCTTTTCCAGTGAATAAAACTGGAAAACAGGGCCGAATGTCATCATCACTTTATTACTAAAGCGCTGGCGCAACTGAAGGGCTATTTCACCAAGATCATATCTTACTCTGTAATACCTGAACTTACCGGTCTTTGATTTATCATACACAGAATTTACACCATATCCAAAGAAATTAGTGGTGTTATTCGGACCCCTGTATTCAATATCTGTTACGATATCAGTTTTGTCGCCCAATACAGATATAAACTCATTATTGTATTTAAAATTGACCGCCTTTGTAGAAAATGCATAACTCACTTTTAACTGGTGCAGGCTTTTATAGGGTGTTTTACGGAAACCCTGGCGTATGAATTTAAATGTTGGTCCAAGTGAAACTCCATCATCCGGGTTGAAACCAATAGTACCAAAAATTGACTGGAAAGGATATTTATAACCAAGCCTGTCAAAAGAATTCACAGTGCTGTCGTTCGACATTTTGTTGGTAAAACGACCCGTTATTTTATTACCGCCGTCTGCTCTGTCATATACAATGGTTCCCGATTGTTTTGATCCCGGATTCTCAAATACATCTTCACCGCCACCGCCGATCAATCGCAGTTTAATTTTATCAACATCACCATGCATCACAAATTTATCCTGCCCATCCATTCCATACACTCTTATTTCTTTGGTTACGGCAGGGACAAATATTCTTTCATACATTTTCGTTGACTTTGCTCCGTCTTTATCCAATTTAAATATTTGTACTAATATAGATCCATCACTATTACGGGTTATATCATATAATTCCTTTTTATCGCTACCATTTACACTGACCGTTTGTGAAATGAAACGATAATACTCCATTACTTCCGCCACAATATTTTTGCGACGGGCTTTTAGTGTTGAGGCAATCATTCCGGTTGAAATAGACCTGATCTCCGAAGGCTGCATCAGCATCGCCCTGTCTATTACATCATCGGTCATTTGGGTAACTAATTTTTCAGCAGCTGCTTTCCAATCTTCTTCGGTCAATTGATTTAAAAAGAACCTGTCAAGGTTTCTGGCTGCAAAGTTGAACCGGTTAATACTTTTAGCACCAGCTTTAAATCCTTCTAATTGTGGCACCAGAGAACGACCTTTTATTAAACCTGGTAACAAACCCCGGTTGATATAAAAAGCCTGATCCCTGTCTTTAGGAATAGGAAAATAGGTTTTGCCCTTTCCATTGGCATTGTCATTTGCGCCCCAATTCCATTGCCCTTCATGCCTGTCTAAGTCCATCACAAACATATCCAGTATCCTTGCACGAAGCAATGCATGCTGGTCAACATCATTATCATTATCTTCCTCTAATTTTTCCACTACTTCTTCTGTATTATAAGCTTTATTAACAGAAGCAGGAATTCGTTCTTCAATGGTTGCAAGTGTATTGGCAAAATCTGCCTTAAATGCGCCTAATTTTGGATCATCCGGAACGTATACCAGTCTGACTTTTCCATAAGGAACACCGGCAGCATCGGCCAATACCTGCATAGAAAGAGAGGCATAGGGGTATGATGCAGAAACACCATCAGATACCAGGTCTGCGGCTGCCTCACTTTGCAAATCACCCGGCAATGTTTTTTCCGTAATAAATTTTTGGATGGAACGAAGCGTATATTCTCTTCCATTCGTATCTTCCAGCCTTAGAGATTTGGTTTGTTTACCCCCCCCTTTTTTTATTGGAGTTAATCCACCCATTTCTGTTGACAGGTTTAAAACCGGTGCTTTTATAGTTGTATTCCATTCCTTTCGGTAATTGGAACCCATCCAGAACGTTCTTCCCCCGGAGGTACTAAAATGTCCGGCTTTGGAAGCTACAGAATCGGTTTGTGCATTGCCAGTAGTGATGGCAATAAAAAAAAGTACAATAAATGAAGATAACAGTCTCATGGTTGCAGGTTTAGTTTTGGTAAAAAGTCAGTCCCGATTTGAAAAGATACGAATTTTTGAAAAAGAAGTGTAAAATGTTGAATAAATAATAAAACAAAGTTTTTTTCCTCAAAAAATAGATTTCCATACATAAAATGGTACTTAGAAATCAATTAAGGGCACCTATAAAAACCCTGTCAAACTGAGTTAATCGAATTGTGAATTTTAATTAAACTGAAGTCTGACAAGGCTTCGATAAACCTGTCTGCCGGCAGGCAGGCTCAACCTGACAAACTGTTCGCAAAATATGGGTATTAGAGAGGTCCTAAATATACCGACTGTTGAACACCGGTAGATGCAATTTATTTAGCTAATAGGGCAACCTACCTTTTACCGTTTAAACGTAGTAGTACGGGTAAGTATAAAATCCGGAACCCTTCCAGTTTTATCAGCATAAGATTGTAAACCAGTTTTACGTAGTATTTAAGAAAGAAGCGTAATTGTAATAATAATTATTGAAGAGCACCTGCTTTCCGTTAAGACTTCAACTATTGATCATTTATTCAATTAGGGTTTTCTTAAAAAACTGTAGAAATCAAAATGGCCCATTACTTGATGATTTTACTGCCATGTTCCTGAAAAGCCATACATCAATTGGTTATATTGACTAATTATGCCTAACTTTCACATCTTGAAAAAAGTCGCTTCTATATTATTATCTTTTAGTTTTTTGATTAATTGTGTTATGATGCCTTTCTGCAATTTTCAGGATACGGTTTCTGCTAAAACGTTATATGGACTTTTTTTGCAAAAAGATGGGGATGGGGATGTCTTTGAATTTATTGCCAACGATATGCTGAATATGGGCGGTTTGTTTGAGGACGAAGAGGATGAGGAGGAGGAAACAGAAAATAAGCTGCCACAACAGGAGCATCCACTGCAACCTATTCAGATTTCTCCCGGCTTTTTATATTGCGCACAAACTTTAATACTCGAACAAAAAGAAATACCTGAGACTCCCAGGGTATTTGGTCATTTTGAAAACGATAGCTACAAATTCGAGTTGTCCCTTTCTGTTTTTCATCCACCTTCTGTTGCTGGTTAATATTCTTTTTTTTTGTGACAATGATTTTGTTACAAATACCTCTATTTATTCATTTGATAATTTCAGAAACAATGAAAAATTATATCATTGTGCTGATGCTTGCTATTGCTGCAAGTGGTTCAGCCAATTGTCAGTCTGTAAAAGTGCCCGATGTAGTTAAAACGGCTTTTAATACCAAATACCCTGCTGCCACCAATGTGAAATGGGGTAAAGAAAATGCTAAAGAGTATGAAGCTGAATTCAAGCTCAACAATAATGCAGTGTCTGCCAACTTTGGACTGGATGGAAATTGGGTTGAAACGGAATCAGTGATCCCTGTGGCAGAATTACCTGCCGCTGTAAAAACTGCTGTCAATGCAAAATATCCGGGTGCTGCTATTACTCTTACTGAAAAAACAGAACAACCCGGAAATAAAATTCTATATGAAGTTTCAGTAAAAGTGAATGGTAAGGTAAAATCAATGGAATTAAAACCCGATGGAACTCGGGGAGAATAACTATTAAAATAAAACTGGTTGCTGGTTGCTGGATGCTGGATACTGGATGCTGGATGCTGGATGCTAGATGCTGGATACTGGATACTGGATGCTGGATGCTGGATGCTGGATGCTGGATACTGGATGCTGGATACTGGATGCTAGATGCTAGATGCTAAATACTAAAAAAAATAAAAATGAATTGTCGTTATTATATAAGCATTTTTTGTATATTTTTTTCTTCCCTTATTGCTAGCAATACCAAAGCTATTGCACAGACTAATAATGCTATCATTACCGGCATGGTAGCAGATCAATCATCTAAACAACCTATTGAATTTGCAACGGTTCAGTTATTGAATGCTGCCGACAGCTTTGTTTTAAAAACTACTGTAACCGACCGTAAAGGGAAATTTCTTTTAGATAATGTTGCTATGGGTCAATATATATTGCGGTTTAGTTTTATCGGCTACACCAAAATTATTCTGCCTATCACCGTAAACAAACCAAAAGAAAATATCAGTCCCGTTGAAATGGCATTAATGACTAAAGATATGAGTGAAGTAACCGTTACTACCCGTAAATCTTTATTGAATACATCCATTGACCGGAAAATTTATAATGTTACACAGGATATTATGGCGCAAAGTGGTTCTGCAAGTGATGTGCTAAAAAATGTTCCTTCTGTAGAAGTTGATATTGACGGGAATGTTAGTCTTAGAGGATCTCAGGATGTACTGATACTTATTAATGGAAGGCCATCGCCATTGATGGGAAAATCAAAAGCGGAAGTGCTGCAGCAGTTACCTGCTAATTCCATTGAAAGGATTGAAGTGATCACCAATCCATCTGCCAGGTATAAGCCTGATGGAACATCCGGTATTATTAATATTGTAATGAAGAAGAATATTAAAATGGGTACCAATGGATCGTTAATTTTTAATGCCGGAAACCAGGATCGGTACAGTGGCACTATCAGCCTGAATTATAAACCCGGCAAAGTGAATGTTTTCGGTAACTACAATATACGCCATGACTATCGCATCCGGTTAAACAATATCACCAGGGAATACCTGGATTCAATGGGTAACACAAAAAGTTTTTATAAGGAGGACAATCAGTCACCCGCCCGGCCACTTTCAAAAATAGTTACTCTTGGTGTTGATTATTTCCTGAACAAACAAAATAGTATCGGCCTATCGGGAAACTATCATAAAAGAGATCTGGTAAAAAAAGATGTGATAAAAAAATTATTCTATGATAAAAATAATTTACTCACCGCCAGTAACAATCGCCTTCGCTACGATCCCGAATTTGAAAAAGAAAAAGATGCCACTGCATACTGGCAGCATAATTTTTTAAAGGAAGATCATGAGCTACGTGTCCAACTCAATGTATCTGCTTCAGACGAAGTAGAAGACAATCACTATACAACTATTAATAATTTTCCTGTATTACCTTCTTTATATGATAATACGCTGATTAAACAAAAAGATAACCAGCAGGAACTGACCATTGACTATACCAATCCTTTAACGGAAGACACTAAACTGGAAACTGGCTATAATGGTTCATTCAACCAGATAGATATGGATTTCTATGGGGAGTATTATGATGGTATACAACGCAGGTTTGTTAAAGATATGATCAAATCAAACCGGTTTACTTATAGCGAGGCCATACATGCCTTATATGGTACTTATCAGCATAGCTATGAAAAATTTGGTTATTCGGCAGGGTTACGACTTGAACAGGTTACTATTAAAGGCAATCTGGTAAACAAAGATTCGATGATCAGTAACGACTATTTTAAAGTTTATCCAACACTTCATCTTTCTTACAAATTAAAAAAGGGTGAGCTGCAAATAAATTACAGCAGAAGGGTACACCGGCCGGAAGGAGATGACATGAATCCCTTTCCTGAATTCCAGGATCCGTTTAATATAAGAGCCGGCAATCCCAAACTATTACCGGAGCTTACCCATTCTGTCGAATTTGGTTTTAAATGGCAAAATGATCATTTTTCATTTGTTCCCAGTTTATACTACCGGTATAAACAAAATGGATTTACTTCTGTCACTGTAAAAGTGAATGATTCTGTATTGCTTACAACCCAGGAGAATTTATCCAATGATAAATCAACCGGTCTGGAATTTATTTTTTCTGCAAAAGCAGGGAAATTTTTGTCAGCTAATCTTAGTTCAAATTTTTTTTACAACCAGATTGATGCCTCCAATCTTGGTTATAGTGCTTCAAAATCAATTGTATCTATGAGTACCAATTTTAACGCCACGGCTACCCTTACCAAAACAACCATGTGGCAGGTGAGCTGTAATTATCGTTCAGCCCGGCTTACACCACAGGGCAAAGCATTTCCAACCTTTGTGTTGAATAGCGGGATGCGGCAGGATCTTTTCAAAAAGAAAGTATCGCTTACACTGGCAGTTTCTGACCTTTTCAGATCACTGAAACAAAAAACTGAATTAAACAGTTTGTATTTGAAGCAGGTGTCAGTTGGAATGCGGGATGCAAGGATCTTTTATGCAGGAATTAGTTACCGGTTTGGCAAAGTCATTAAGAAACAAAGCGAAGAAAAATTACAGTTTGATAATTCTCTTTAATATATTATTTATTTACTTTAAAAAACACCGGTATGAAAAAATTAATCACATTTTTAGTTATAATTTTTACTGGTTCTGCATGTAGCCCTGTTTGGGCCCAGAAAGATTTCCATATCCTGAAAACTTTTCACATCCAGAGTAATGGTGGTTGGGATTATATTGCTGTTGGCCCGGGCAATGACCGTTTGTATCTATCGCATGGTACACAGGTAAATATTCTGAACCAAACTACCGGAGATTCTGTGGGTATAATTGAAAATACAACTGGTGTTCATGGAATTGCATTTGATAAATCACAAAACAAAGGATTTACCAGCAATGGACGTTTAAACAACGTTACGGTTTTCAACTTAACCACCAATGCTGTTATTACACAAATTCCAACTGGTGCAAATCCTGATGCAATCATGTATGAACCTTTTACCAAAAAAATCATCACCTGTAATGGACGCAGTAAAAATCTGAGTATCATTGACCCTGTTAACAACAAATTAATCGACAGTATTGCTGTTGGGGGCAAGCCAGAAACAGCAGTATCCACAGATGCAGGAAAATTGTATGTGAATATTGAAGATAAAAATGAAATAGTTGTAATTGATTTAAAGACTTTTAAAGTTGAAGCTCATTGGTCACTTTTACCTGCTGAAGAACCAACCGGGCTGGCTTTTGACAAGCATACAAACAGATTATTTGCCGGATGCGGTAATAAATTAATGGCTGTGGTAGATGCAGCAAATGGCAAACTGATAAAAACATTTCCCATTGGCGACGGATGTGATGGCCTGGCTTTTGACCCGGCAACAAAAAATATTTTTACTTCCAATGGTGAGGGAACTATGTCGGTTTTTCATCAAAAATCAGCTACTGACTTCGAAGCTATCGCTACAATTACAACAAAGAGAGGTGCCAGGACGATTACCATAGATGAAAAAAATCATCTGCTCTACCTGCCTACTGCTGATTATGAAGCGGCTGATCCTGCTACCCCTACTGCAAGGCCTAAATTGAAATCCGGAACATTTCAGGTGTTGGTAATCGGGCAATAAACGTAAAGAATTGATTGAAACAAAAACTGATAAATGAAACGGTACTTACTAATATTTTGTTGTCTGCACCTGGTTTCAGATTTGTTTGCACAAAAAAAAGATCTTGATTATTTTGTTAACCAGGCCCTTGCTAATAGCCCATTATTATATGAATATGAAAACCAGCTATCGTCACTTTCACTGGATAGTAAAATCATCCTTGCAGGGTCAAAGCCTCAGGTAAACGGAATCAGCAACAACTATTTTGCGCCGGTAATTGGTGGATGGGGTTATGACAATGCAATAACAAATGGTCAGCAACTTTCTGCCCTTGTTTCAGTAAACAAGTCAGTGTTTAACAAAAAAATGATCAGTTCGCAACTTACAAGTTTACAGTTGCAAGGTCAGCTGGTTAGTACTAATATTAAAATTTCTGAACAGGATATAAAAAAGGTTATAGCAGATCAGTATATAACTGTATACGGCGAACAATTACAATTGGATTTTAACAACCGGATCAATGACATGCTTAAAAGAGAAGACAGTGTGTTAAAAAAACTCACCCAGGATAATGTTTACAAACAAACCGATTACCTTGCTTTCGTTGTTACACGGCAACAACAATTGCTCAGCACGTCTCAACTACAAATACAATATACAGCTGATTATGCAGGTTTGAATTACCTGGCTGGTATTGTTGACACTGTTATTATCACACTCCCCGATCCGAAATTGCAATCGATTCTATTAGGCAGTTTTATAAATTCTGCTTTTTACCAGCAATTTGAATTGGATAGCCTGAAGCTTGCCAATGACAAAACATTGATTGATGTTAGCTATCTGCCAAAAGTGAATGTATTTGGTGATGCAGGATATAATTCCACTTTTACTTACAAATTCCACAAAAATTTCGGAACAAGTATCGGCATCAATATTTTAATTCCCCTCTACGATGGAAAGCAAAAAAAATTACAATATACTAAAATTGATATACAGGAAAAAAACAGGGTTTTTAAAAAAGATCTTTTTACCCGGCAAAGAAACCAGCAAATAATACAGCTGGTACAGCAATTGAATTCAACAGAACAGCAAATCAGCCTTATCAACAAACAGATCAACTACACTGAAACGCTGATTACCGTGAATGAGAAGCTACTGGCAACAGGTGATATCCGGTTAACAGATTTTATACTTGCCCTGAATAATTATTTTATGGCAAAGAACCTTGTAACGCAAAACTATATCAGTCGCTTAAAAATATTAAATCAACTTAAATATTGGGATAAATAAATACATCGTCATGAAAAAAAACATTTTGTATTTTTTTCCTTTTTTCCTGGTTATTGCATCCTGCCATTCTAAAAAAGCAGATGAACCTCCGGAAGAAGCAGTAGAAATAATTACCCCGGTCACAATTACGGATATCAGTACCGAGCCTATGTCCGAGTACTTTGATCTGAACGCCACTTCAGCGTTTCTTCAAAAGGCGTACGTAAAAGCAAGTACTACCGGGTATGTAACTTCGGTAAATACGCAGATCGGTAAAATGGTAACTGCCGGTCAAACAGCCTTTGTATTAAAAACCAAAGAAGCGCAAAGCATTGGCAACACCATCAACCTGCTGGATACCTCCTTCAGATTTTCAGGTATTGTAACTATTAAAGCCGGAACAACAGGCTATGTCACCGAACTAAATCACCAGCCGGGAGATTATGTACAGGAGGGTGAACAGTTAGCCGTTATCAGCGATATCAGAAGTTTTGTATTCATTCTTAATCTGCCCTACGAACTGCGTCCTTATGTACTTAATAAAGAATTTGTTGAGTTACTGCTTCCTGATGGCAAATCACTTATTGGACATATTACTGCTTTTACTGCTATGGTTGATTCAGCCTCACAGACACAAAATATTATTCTTACAGTGAATGATAAAAGTCTTCCCATCAATCTTATTGCAAAAGTGAGAATACAAAAAAATGCCAAGTCAAGTACTGTTTCCCTGCCAAAGCAATCTGTATTGTCCGATGAAACGCAAACCAATTTTTGGGTGATGAAATTAATTGACAGTGCTACAGCCATAAAAGTACCTGTAACAAAGGGAATGGAAACCAATGACAGGATCGAGATACTGTCACCTGATTTTTCGGCTAATGATAAATTTTTGTTAACCGGGAATTACGGATTAGAAGATACGGCAAGAATTAAAATTATTCATCAGTAAAATATCAGTGCATTGAATAAGTTTTTTATATCACACAAAAACCCCCTGGCGGTTCTCCTTGCTATTATTGTGATGGGAGGAATATTTGTTTACGGCAAACTACAGACTTCTTTATTTCCTGAGATTACTTTTCCAAAAGTTAAAATAATTGCTGACGCAGGTTTGCAGCCTGTTGATAAAATGATGGTAACGGTTACAAAGCCCCTGGAAAGCGCTATTAAACAGGTTCCTGATCTGCAGATGATACGTAGCACTACCAGCCGCGGAAGCTGTGAGATTTCAGCGTTTATGAGCTGGAGCAGCAATATAGATGTAAACCAGCAGCATATTGAATCCAAGATCAGTGAAATAAGAAATCTCTTACCCCCCGATGTAAACATCACCGTAGCAAAAATGAACCCCTCCATTCTGCCTGTCATGGGGTATACGGTGGAAAGTCATAACAAATCACCTATTGAATTAAAACAACTCGCTATTTACACGATCAAACCCTTTTTATCACAGGTAGAAGGTGTTTCTGAAATCAGGATTACAGGCGGTCGTACAAAAGAATACTGGCTGCAACTGGATGTACAGAAGATGAGTTCGCTTTCCATTACTCCGGAACTTATCAGTACAGCATTAGGCCAAACCAATTTTATAAAATCAAATGGTTATTTATCCGATTATCGTTTTTTATACCTTACGGTTACTGATGCAACCGTTCACGACAAAGATGATCTGGAAAAAATCGTAATAAAAAATGACGGTAAGCGGATTATTCAATTAAAAGATATTGCCGGTATTGATGTAAAAGAAGGTGTTGAATTTATAAAGATCAACGCCAATGGCCGTGATGGATTATTAATTGCCGTGGTAAAGCAACCCAATTCAAACCTGGTTGACCTGTCAAAAAAAATGGAAGCAAAGATTGAAGAACTAAAAAAAATACTCCCAAAAGATGTATCTATAAAACCCTATTACATACAGGCAGATTTTGTAAATGATTCTGTAAAAAGTGTAACGGACAGCTTATGGATAGGGCTTATTCTGGCTATTGTGGTGGCAATAATCTTTCTACGTTCTTTAAAAGCAAGTACCACTATTCTGATTACGATCCCTGTTACACTTTTTCTCACTCTTATTGCCCTGTATACTGCAGGATACACTTTTAATATAATGACACTTGGTGCTATTGCAGCGGCAATCGGTTTAATTATAGATGATGCTATTGTGGTGGTAGAACAAATTCACCGCACGCATGAGGAATTTCCGGACGAACCCGGGCCTTTGCTGGTACAAAAAGCTATTCGTTATCTTTTTCCTGCCATGGTAGGTTCTTCTATGAGTACCATTGTCATTTTCATTCCTTTTTTATTAATGACAGGTGTTGCCGGTTCTTATTTCAGTGTAATGACAAATACGATGATCATTACATTGGTCTGCTCCTTCTTTGTAACATGGATAGGTTTACCGGTTATCTATTTATTACTATCCAAAAAAGAGGGCAGTAAACAGATAAAGAGTAAAACAAAATCGCAAAAAGTAAAAAAACAAAGCTGGATTTCCTTTTTCATCTTCAACCCGTTTATCAGTTTCGCCATTATTGCTGCACTGATAGTTTCCATTGTTTTGATATTACCAAAATTACAGACTGGTTTTTTGCCTGATATGGATGAAGGAAGTATTGTGCTTGATTATACTTCGCCCCCCGGCACTTCCTTAGAGGAAACGGACCGCATACTCCGGGAAGCAGAAAAGATTATTAAAACAGTTCCTGAAGTAGAAGCTTACTCAAGAAGGACAGGCACCCAAATGGGCTTTTTTATTACTGAACCGAATAGCGGCGATTATCTGATCCAGTTAAAAAAGAAAAGGGACAGAAATTCTGAACAGGTGATTGAAGACCTGCGGCAAAAAATTGAAGCTACACAGCCGGCACTACGCATCGACTTTGGACAGGTCATCGGCGATATGCTCGGTGACCTGATGGCCTCTGTACAACCTATTGAAATAAAAATTTTTGGCGATAATCAGCAAAAACTCCAGGAGGTATCGAAACAGGCTGCGGAAATTATCAGTAGTGTAAATGGAACGGCAGATGTTTTTGATGGAATAGTAATTGCCGGGCCTTCGGTTTCTATTCATCCTGATTATACCAAACTGGCACAATATGGTATTACTCCTGCCAATCTTCAATATCAAGTACAAACAGCATTGGAAGGGAATATTGTCGGCAGCCTGTTTGAAAAAGAGCAATACCTCCCGGTAAGGCTGGTGTATCCCGGCAACACCCGGTTGAGCATTGAACAGGTAAATAATCTGCAGATCTTTTTACCAAATGGAACGCTGAAACCGATCTCCTATTTAGCTACCGTAACAATCAATGCAGGTGATGCAGAAATTGCGAGAGAGAATTTACAATCAATGGGGGTAGTTACGGCAGGATTAGAAAGCAGGGATCTTGGAAGTGTGATGAAAGATGTGAAGGAAAAGATTTCTTCTCAGCTTATTCTTCCAACTGGTTATCATATTGAATATGGCGGTTCTTATGCAGAGCAGCAAAAATCTTTCAAAGAACTATTGATGATATTAATTGTTGCCAGTTTATTGGTTTTTTCTGTCATCTTGTTTCTATTTAAAAAGATTAAAGTGGCAGTTCTCATTTTATTAATAGCTGTATTAGGAATTTCTGGCAGTTATCTTGCGCTTTATCTTACCAATACTCCGCTTAATGTCGGAAGCTATACCGGCCTCATCATGATCGTTGGCATCATCGGCGAAAATGCCATTTTTACCTTTCTTCAGTTCAACGAGTCGCTTCGTGAAAAAAATGTGGATGAATCTATTATTTATTCTATCTCCACCAGGCTTCGTCCTAAATTGATGACGGCATTGGGAGCAATAATTGCATTGATGCCACTGGCATTGGGAATTGGTACAGGGGCTCAACTGCATCAACCATTGGCGATTGCAGTGATTGGGGGGTTTATTATTGCCTTGCCATTACTGCTGATTGTATTACCGAGTATGTTAAGGTTGTTTTTTAAAAAGAAAAATCTCCCTAAAGAAACCTCTTAACAGGCAGGTATTAACCTCTGCTGTAAGACTAAAACTTTAAATCGGGAAGTAATATAGTAAAATGATAAAAATCAATGATAATTTTTCTGAACAGCCTGCCATTCTGGCCAAACTTTTGTGTACTTTAGGTGTTTTACAAGTATTGGTGATGAATGAAAAAGTAAGAAACCTTCAGGTACATCTTAACGATTTTCATATTTCAGGCCATTTGAGCTTTCAGAAAATATTCGCCACCTTTAATTATTACTGAACTGATGAAAAAAAATATTATCCTGATTGGTTGTTTGTTATTGCTGAATATCTCTCTCAGCGCCCAGGGAGATACACTGGCCAAAAGGAAAGCACATGAAGATACTATTGCACAACGGATAGTGCTGATTGGAGATGCCGGACAACTAACCAATGGAAAACATCCTATTGCAGATGCAGTCAGGAATTTTATCACACGTGATAAAAAAACAACGGTTCTTTTTCTTGGCGACAATCTCTATAGAAATGGGCTGCCCGACGATCAGTCAACCACTTATAATAGAGACCGTGCCGTGCTGGATTCACAGCTTTCTGTTGTAGATGGTTCCCCTTCGAAAGTTATTATGATACCGGGCAACCATGATTGGCAAAATGGAAGCCGCGGTGGTTATGATGCCATCATCCGTGAACAGTATTATGTTGATCTCATACACCAGAAAAATGCAGACTTTCAACCAAAGGAAGGCTGCCCTGGCCCGGTTGAAATAAGCATCGGCAATAATATTACCCTGATAGTATTTGACAGCCAGTGGTGGCTTCATCCTTTTGATAAACCGGAAATTGAATCGGATTGCCCCTTTAAAACAAAGGATGAACTTGTTGCCCAGATCGGGGAAATAGCTGCCCGCAATTCAAAAAATTTAGTAATTCTGGCTGACCATCATCCATTTAAAAGCAATGGTATGCATGGCGGATATTATACATTTAAACAGCACCTGTTTCCATTAACAGACATTAGAAAGAGCCTCTACATCCCTCTACCCCTGATAGGTTCAATATATCCCATTGCCAGAAGTATGTTCGGAACACCGCAAGACCTGAAACATCCGAATTATGCTAATATGGTCAGTCGGATATCGGCAGCAGCAAAAGCAGCTCCAAACCTGGTATTTGTTTCCGGTCACGATCATAACCTGCAACATATAAAAGACAGTGGTTACAATTATATTGTAAGCGGCGGCGGATGCAAACAAAACCGCTCTTCCCATCCTAAAAACAGCCTTTATAATAATCAAACCACCGGCTTTTCGGTACTGGAAGTATCTATCAATAAAAATGTAACTATTAACTTTTATACAGTATCAGACAGTGGTGTGATGAAAAAAGATTATTCAGCCCATCTTCTGAATTTTTCAAAACTGCCTGAATCAGCCTTAGATACCAATGCTCATATTGTGGATGATCCATTCTTAAAATATAAAGACAGTTTTACTGTATCGGCCAGTAAAGATTTTCCAAGGATCAAGGGTTTAAAGAAGTTTTTCATGGGGCAAAACTACCGGCCTGAATGGTCAACCCCGGTTACGATGAAAGTCTTTAATATCAGTAAGGAAAAAGGCGGAATGACGATTGATGGGATGGGGGGCACGCAAACAAAATCATTGCGGTTAAAGGAGAAAAAAACCGGTAAACAATGGGTATTACGTAGTATGAATAAAGATCCCTCAAAAGCTATTCCTGAAGGATTTCGTGGTACCCTGGCAACAAATCTTGCTCCAGAATTAAGTTCTGCCTCACACCCTTATGCTGCACTTAGTTTTCCGGCTCTGGCTAAGCCATTAAATTTATCTGTAGCCCAACCTGAATTATTTTTTGTACCCGATGATCCATCGTTAGGTTTTTTCCGTGATCTTTTTAAGAATAATGTTTGTATTCTTGAAGAAAGAGATGCATCCGTAGATGGAACCGATACAAAAACGACGGCAAAAGTTTTGAATGAAATGCTGGAAGATAATGATCACCTTCCTTACCAACCAGCTGTATTGCGGGCAAGATTACTAGATATACTAACCGGTGATTTTGACCGTCATTTAGATCAATGGAAATGGGGAATTACCGATACTGGTAAAGGAAAAATATTTTACCCAATTCCAAGAGACAGGGACCAGGCTTTCTTTCATTCTGATGGAGCAGTTTTACGGTTTATAAGCGGCCGTACAATGCCCTTCTTAAAAGGACTTAAATATACTATTCCAAAAGTAAATTGGCTGGGATATAGTGCCAGGGATTTTGACCGTCTTTTCCTTACTGACCTTGATGAAGGGGAATGGAAAAAGACAATCGCTGATTTTCAGCAAAGCCTGCCGGATGCCGTTATCAGGAATGCTATCAAACAAATGCCCCCTGAAATTTTTGCTATAGATGGTGAGACAATCATCAAAAAACTGATCAGCCGTCGCAACCTGCTGCCTTCACAGGCCTTGAAATATTATAAATTCATTTCTAAAAAGGTAAATGTGGTGGGCAGCAACCAGCGGGAATATTTTAAAGTAAGCAATTATGGTGAGGGTTTACAGGTAAGGGTATATGCCATTTCAAGAGGTAGTGATACCAGTTTTATCATGTACAACAGGATCTTCAACCCTTCTGTGACCCATGAAATACGTTTATATGGATTAAACGATGATGACATTTTCGACGTGGAGAAAAATGCCGCTTCCAGAATTAAACTACGGATCATCGGTGGAAAAGGTTATGACACATTTGACATAAAGGGTAAAATAGAAACCTTATTATATGATCTGAAAACAGTTGATAATACGGATGGCAATTTTATTAAAAACAGCAGCCACAGTAAAAGCCGTTTCTCTTTTGATGCACCGGTAAATGACCGGAGTATTTTGGGATTTAATTACAACACCACCAAACTTCCCCGGTTTCATTTAAATTATAATTCTGATGATGGATTAATGGTTGGTGCAGGCATTTCAAAAAGAACCTATGGCTTCAGAAATTTTCCTTATGCTTCCGATCAGCGGTTAGGGGTACTCTATGCTATCAACCGTAAAGCTTACCAGTTTAATTACCGGGGAGAATTTAATCATATTACCCGGAATGCCGACCTGATACTACAGGGAAATTTCTCTAACCCTGCCCTTCGGAATTTTGTGGGTTTGGGCAACAACGTGAATATTGATAAAGCAAGAAATTTTAATTACTACACTACCCGTTATCGTTCATTGGAACTGGAAGCTCTTTTACGTAAACGCTTTTTTGAAAAAGCCAACCTGATGATAGGCCCCTATTTTTATCATTACAACAGTAAGTATAGTGATAATGCAGGTAGTATTTTGGGTAATCCTAAACAAGTACGTCTTGATTCAGCTGACATTTACAGTGCAAAAAACTATGCAGGTGTGAAAATGGCTTTTTCAATTGACAATACGAATAAAGAATTTTTTCCTACCAGGGGTATACGATGGTATAATGAGCTGACAACGCTGGCAGGAGTTTCAAAAGGAAGTGATGAGCTTATTAAATTTACTTCAGATATGTCGGTTTTTGCCAGCCTTAGCGAACCTGCCAAACTGGTAGCCATATTGAAAATAGGCGGTGGTCGAATCTATAGTAAAAAATATGAATACTTCCAGGCTATTTCATTGGGAGGCAATAATGGACTTAACGGATTCCGGAAAAACAGGTTTGCCGGAACATCATCATTATATACCAGCGTAGAATTAAAAATGAAATTAGTTGATGTAAATTCCTTCATTTTACCCGGGCCACTTGGCCTCACTGCTTTTTATGATATAGGCCGGGTATGGCTGAGAGGAGGAGAAAAGTCACGGAAATGGCATGGCGCTTATGGTGGTGGTATTTATTTTTTACCCTTTAATCTTTTTGCTATTACCGCTACTGCCGGATTTTCAGACGGACAAAAAATGCTTAATTTTTCATTGGGTACCAAGATTAACCTTACTTACTGATACGGCACGGTTATAGATAATCACTCCATTGGCGGAAGAATTTTTCCGTTTAAAAGTATTAAAATTGAAACCCACCTATATTGTATTACCCAGGCGTTCTGCCGTTAAAAAAAATGAATTAAAACGCATTTTTACAGTTGCCATATCCTGGACGATTATTGATTTTCTGATTTTTATTATCCGGCTTGCGGCAGATGCTTATACACCCAAATATGAAACCACCAACGCCGGAAGTCTAAAGGCCATTTTACTGAGGGAACTGAATGTTTTTATTTTCAGTTTTATCATCGGGTATTTCCTGCTGATTGTATTAAAAAATTTTCTGCACAATAAATCTCCAGGGATCAATCTCATTATTAAAACCCTGTTGCTTGTTGTCATAGCCATTGCTATGAATTTTTTTATTTATTTTACGTATAGCCTGCTTATCGAACACCAATCGCTAAGTATTGCTTTTCAAAAATTTATTGAAAATACATTTCGTAAAAAATGGCTATTAGAGAAAATGCCGGAGTGGGTTTTATTATTTGTATTAACGCAACTGGCTATAGAAATAAATCATAATTATTCCCATGGTGTCTTTTTTAATATTATAGTAGGCAAATACCTTCTTCCGAGAGATGAAAAGAGGATCATTATGTTTATTGATTTGAAAAATTCAACTCCTATTGCTGAAAAACTGGGCCATACAGAATATTTTAAATTTATCCGGGATGTAATATATTGTTTATCAGCTGGAATTGCAGAATATGATGGAAGGGTTTACCAGTATATTGGAGATGAAATTGTAGCCTGGTGGCCACACACATCCGCCAATGCAAGGAAATGTGTCAATTCGCTGATTACCGCAAGAAAAATTTTTAACCACAATGCGGAAAAATTTAAAACAAGTTATGATATTATACCTGAATATAAAGTGGGTATTCATGCAGGCAGTGTAACGGTGGGACAGGTAGGTATAACAAAAAAGGACCTGGTAATAAGCGGAGACACTATTAATACAGCAGCACGGATCAGGAGTGCCTGCACGGAACTAAATCAAAAATATCTTACCTCTAAAGAATTTATTGAACTGCTTAACATGAAAGACTGGCAAAGTGAAAGCCTGGGTATGGTAGATTTAAAAGGGAAAAAAGAAGATATTGAGTTATTTGCATTGAAAATTTGATTTATCTTTCATGGTTTACTCCTGAAATGAAATAGTCTACTATGCAACGCAAGAATCTGTTGTTACCACAATGGTTTGAACATGGAAGAACAGCTAAAAAAATCCTTCTGGCTGCCGCATTGCTGTTGATAGGTATATTGGCCTGGGTAGTTTTTGTATATGGCAGAAATTCTTTTGATCAAAAAATATTTAGTCTTATCGCGCCAACTATTACAGAAAACCGAACCAGGATTATGCGCTTTATTTCGTTCCTGGCAAAACATACATTTTTAATTCCCCTTATTTTTTTACTGATTACTTACTTCCTGATCAAAAAAAATAAATGGATGGCTATCAGAACCGCCACTGTTTTATTGAGTAGCCTTTTGCTTATGTCAATTTTAAAAAGATTGATTCAGCGGCAACGGCCACCGGATCCGCTGGTAGAGGGAATTACCAATTACAGTTTTCCCAGCGGGCATGCTTTTATGAGTGTAGCATTTTATGGTTTGCTGATATGGTTTGCCTCCGTTTATATCAGTAATAAATGGACAAGGCGACTGGTAATCGCATTTCTTTTACTGGTCATTGCCAGTATTGGATTCAGCCGTATTTATCTTCGGGTACATTATGCCACAGATGTTATTGCCGGTATTTGTATAGGATTTGTATGGCTGGATTTCTGTTTATGGTATATTGATAAAAAAGAAGCGGCTATTACATTGAAATAAAGACCCTACTTTTTATAGGTAAACCTCAGAATAGTAGCGATCCCTTCGCCGCCTTCATTAGAAATATATAAATCCCCGTTTGGCGCAAAAGTCATTCCTTCGGGCTGGTTATAAAGAACCGGATCAAGCCGGATAGCCTGTTCCACTTTTCCATTTTTATCAGCAATGACCAGCAGTTTGCCAACCGATGCTACAATATATAATTTACCATTAACGGGATTGATACCGGCAGCAGAAGGTTTAAATTCTGCTTTATCATCGTTCAGTATTTTTTGTATGTCAGCTATATTAATGGTATAGGCTGGTTCAGGATAAAAAGTATTGGTAGCAAGATCAAACCTATGGGCCACCCTTATCTCATTTTTTTCTTTTGCACAGTCCTTGCAAAGTAAGATCAAAGAACGGCTGTCTGTATCCATGTACATTGCTTCAAATTCATTGACACCCCCTTTATCCAGGATAAATTCCTGTGTGGTAAATGAACTGTCTTTCGTCTCTACTTTTACCACCGAACCGGTACTTACCAGCATATAAACAGCACTATCCGTATAAACGATGTCTTCGTAATCACCTTTGCCGCCAAATTTTATTTTTCCGACATTATCATTTTTATTTTTATAGTCTATCGTAAAAATATCGCCCTTCTCATCATTCTCTGTCAAAATCACATTTTTTGCCGGTACATAAGCCATCCCTGAAATCTCCTGCAGGTGTTTACCCAATTCCATTTTTTCCGTGGGGCTTGAAAAATTGTACCCGGCTTTATTTACCAATACTTTTTCACTATCGCTGATATTGACATAAACAAATTTTAGCAGGCTTGATTTTGTATTTACCCCTTCATTTGATATGTACATATCACCGTTACTCTTGAACGTTATTCCTTCGGGCTGAGGAAAAAGTTTGGGTGAAAGTTTATAGACAGATTCCACTTTACCATCCAGGTCGGCTATTACCAATTGGTTACTGGCGGAAGAAAGAATATAAAGTTTCTGAAGAACCGGATGAATGGCTGCTGCAGAAGGCTGAAATTTTGATGTTTTAAAGGATGAAAGCCCTGCAATTTTTGCTGCATCAATCCTAAACAAAGGCTTATTATCAAAGCCTATAGAATCGGGATAGAAAGCAAAAGCGCTTACCGTCTTAGCATCATCAGCATTACAGTTTTTACAGATCAGCACCAGGGCCTTACGGGCTGGGTCGCTATACATTGTTTCAAAATCGTTGGTTCCTGAAAGACCGATTGTACCAATTTCCAGCCCAAAAATTTTCCCGGTACTGTCTTTAATAAATTTAGTAATCATTCCATCGCTCCTTAAAATGTACGGCACCCCGTTGTAAATGGCCAGATCTTCATAATCACCTTTACCAGCAAAACTGTATTCGGCACTGACGAGTTTTGTTTCTTTATCTAAGAAGAAGAGCTTACCCGATTCATCATTTATAGCCAAAAAAGCATTGCTCTTTGTATCCCAGGCAATACCTGATATTTCTTTGATTTTCAGATCAAGTTTATCAGTAAACGGGGTAGAAAAATTATAATGCCGGGGAGATTGCAATACCCTTGTTTTACGGTGGCAACCTATACTTAAAACGACCAGCAAAAGTATCCCAAAAACAGCCCTTACCCCAAAATTTAAAAACTTCATTATTCTAATTTTGTTTAAATTTATCAAAAGTTATCTTTATAGCATGACAGAAGCCCAATTATTAATGGTAGAGAAGGCACAAACTTATGTAACTGACTTACTATCGGACAAACTTAGTAAAAGTATCAGGTTTCATACACTTTTACATACACAGGAAGTGGTGGCTGCCAGTACAAAGCTGGCTGATTTTTATAATATCGCGGAAGATGAACGTTTTGCCCTGTTATTGGCTGCCTGGTTTCATGATACCGGCTATACAGGCGGCGATGCAAAAGGTCATGAAACAATCAGTATAAATTTAGCTACTGAATTTTTAACGACGAATGTTATCAGTGATGAAATGTTAGCAAAAGTGACCGGATGTATCAATGCTACCCGGATGCCGCAAAGCCCTGGTTCAGAGATAGAAAAAATAATTTGTGATGCCGATCTGTTTCACCTGGGAACAAACGACTTTAAAGAAAAAGGCCGCTTACTCCGGGAAGAGTTGGAAGCACATAGTAATAATGATATTTCAAAAAAAGACTGGCGCAATATCAATATCCGGTTCCTGAAAGGACATCATTACTTTACCAGTTATGGAATAGAAAAACTGCAGCCGGTGAAAGAAAAACACCTGGCCGCCTTAGAAGAAAAGATTAAAAAAACTGATGAAATGAAACCTGAAAAAAAAGAGAAAGACAAGCCAAAAGACAAGGATAAGGAGCAGGACAAGGAAAAGATCAAAGAAAAAAAAGAAAAAGAAAAAAGCCCTGAAGCTATAGCAGCAGCAGAAGAAGCCAAGCGAAAAAAAGATAAAGAAAAAGAGGCTGATAGAAGTATTGCCACAGTTTTCCGTATTATGGCTAATAATCATATCTCTCTGAGCCAGATGGCCGATTCAAAAGCAAATATTCTCATCTCTGTTAATTCAATTATTCTTTCTATTATTATTTCTACTTTATTTGAAAAATTGCAAACAGACCCCAATCTGCAGATTCCTGTTGCCCTGATTGTTACTGTTTGTGTGTCATCCATTGTATTTGGAATTCTGGCTACCAGGCCCAATGTAACCTCGGGCAAATTCACCCGGGATGATATTGCCAATAAGCGGACAAACCTGCTTTTTTTCGGAAATTTTCATAATGTAAGCCTGGATGATTATAACTGGGGAATGAATGAAATGCTGGTAGATAAAGATTATATGAATACCAGTATGATCAAGGATAATTATTTCCTTGGTGTAGTGCTGGCGAAGAAATACAGGTACCTGCGTATTGCGTACAATGTTTTCATGTTTGGACTTGTAATAGCTATGCTGGCTTTTGTGGTTGCTTTTTTAATGCCAGCGGCAACAGAAGTTTATACAGCAGGGTAAGCGTGATTTTTAAAAATTATTGATGCACGATAGTAATTAATTAGTCAGATTATTCATAAAGATCAGCCTCCGCTGATCTTTTTCTTTTCCTCTATACCTAAAGCCATTTCTCCCGGTTGAAAAGTATTTCTCAGTCCGGTAATCAGAAAATTCTGTAAAGAGAATAAAAAAAAAATTATTCATTTTTTGGCATGGTTTTCCAACTCTATTACACAGAACAGTAATTTTTTTTATACATCAATAAAATCTCTTGCTATGTCAATCAATCTGTTAGAATCTATACAACAAAATTTAGGTTATCCAGTCTTACAAAAAATAGATCCTAATACTCAACAAGTTGTAGTAGATGAAAAAACACCGGAAGAACACAAATTTAGTCAGGCGGCGATACCTGCCGTACTTACCGGATTGTACAAATATGTGCAATCTGATGAAGGGGCAGCAGATTATTTACGGTATGAAATTTCCCCAAATTGGGTAAATAAAATTTTCGGCCGTACTAAAAAAAAAGTTGTTCAAAAAATTTCAGCCTATGCCAAACAATCCACACATGAAACGGTGGCAAAGATGAATGCCATAGCTAGTGAAGCATCAAAATTGGCCAATGAAGCCTTACCGGTTGATGCTTCTATAAAAGATGTGAAATTCTACTTCAGCAACCAAATAAATCATATTCTTTTATATTTGCCAGCAGCATTAAATATGGGTGAATTACTAAACGATTCAACCCTGGATGATAAGACTAATAAGATGGAAGGACCTATGTCCAGTTTGATGCAAACTATTGGTGCTGCATTTTCCAGCCCGGTAATAGATGAAGAAATTAAAAACTTGTAAAACAGATTTAATCCGGTTGTCGCCGATACCTCGTAGTTTTTGTAATTTTTACTATAGACTTATTGTTTTGTGCTATCTATTGCAATAATTTGCGGTTTTGGCACTCCTGCTTTTTTCTTATCATTTGCCGCCTTCTTTAAATCATTTTTCTTTTTTAAATCTTCTGCCTTTTTAATTGCAGCTGCCTTTTTAGCTTCTGCTTTTTTCTTTTTATTAAAAAATCCTTTTAATAAAAAGTTATGTTGAGCAGCTTCCATATTTTCATTCAATCCCTTTGTTGCACCCTGGATATTAGCCATTGTTGAATCAAGTGCTTCATTGAAATTTCCATCATTTATTTTAGTTGTGAATTGGGCAAATTGTTTTGAACTGGTTTCCAGGTTGCTGAGTGTATTTTGAAGACTCCTGGAAAATTGCTGATCACTGATTAATTTGGACAATGCACCATTCCCGTTATTCATCTTGGAACTGAACTGTGCCAACTGGTCGGTAATAATTGCAGCATTATCCACGCTTGCCTGAACCTTTCTCATTATATCTTCCATTTCAAGGGCGTTCTTTGAAGCGATCAGGTCATTATTCTGTACCACGCTTTTAGGGCCAGTGCCAATTCCCGGAGAGATCGTCAGCACCTTATCTCCCATTAATCCGTCAGAGCCAATACTGGTTATGGCATCTTTTTTTATAAACTCCTGATACTTTTTTCTGATCACCAGTCCAACCATTACAGAGGTATCTGTTATCAATTCTATTTGATCTACCGTCCCGACGTTAATGCCTGAAAAACGTACATTATTTCCCACTTTCAAACCGCTCACCATTTTAAATTGAGCTCTTAAATGAAAGGTAGACCCAAAAATATTTTTCTGCTTCCCTACAAAATAGATGGTAAAAACAAGCAGCCCTAACCCTATTATTACAAACATTCCCAGTTTCCATGTTGATCCCAATCGCTTATTCATATTTTTATTTTTTTACTGCTATTAATTGAAAAAAGAACGCACCCATTCGTCATCACAAGTTGCCAATTCATCATAACTACCTTCCGAATTAATTACACCATTTTTTAAGATCACCAGCCTGTCGCCGGTAAGCTTCGCACAGGCCATATCATGGGTAATAATTATAGAAGTAGTTTTATTTTTTTTCTGAATGGCTACTATCAGTTCACTGATCTCCCTGGAAGTGATCGTATCCAACCCTGTAGTCGGTTCATCATACAGGATGATCTCGGGTTTTAAAATAAGTGTACGGGCAAGCCCGATCCTTTTACGCATGCCCCCGGATAATTCTGAAGGCATTTTATCAATGACGTCTGCCAGACCAACACTTTCCAATGCTTCTATAACCGCCTCATCAACTTCTTTTGAAGATAGTTTCTTTGAATGCCGCTTTAGCGGGAATTCCAGGTTCTGCCGCACAGTCATCGAATCATATAAAGCCGAGTTTTGAAAAAGAAAACCAATCCTTACCCTGATCGCATTGAGCGCATAATTATCCAATGTGCTTACATCAGTATCAAATACTTTTATTTCACCTTTGTCTGCTTCTACCAACCGCACCAGGCATTTTATAGTTACTGACTTACCTGAACCTGACTTACCCAGCACTACCAGGTTCTCACCTTTGTGTACAATAAGATCAACACCTTTTAATATATCATTGTCTTTACCAAAAGACTTATAAAGCCCTTTTATATTTATAACAGGTGCGATGGTGCCATCCGTTACCTGTTGTTTTATTTTTTGTGTTTCCTGTATCATTAATTTTTAATAAAAAAGGTCAGTTAACTGTACAGCCAGCATATCGATAATAAAGATGGTGAGTGAAGCTGCCACTACTGCAGAGTTAGCAGCTTTGCCTACACTTTCTGTTCCACTAGCCGCCGTGTACCCCTTATAACAGCCAATCATCCCGATGAAAAATCCGAAGAAAAATGTCTTTATAGTGGCAGGTATAATGTCAATAAAATCAAGAGAGGCCAATACCTGAGAAAAGTACCGAACCATATTAACATCACTATGGATATTGATACCTACAAATCCTCCCAAAATGCCAATACCATCTGCGAATATTACTAATAGCGGAACCATCAACGTGGTAGCCAGTATTCTTGTAACGACCAGGTATTTATAGGGATTAATAGCAGATACCTCCATGGCATCAATTTGCTCTGTCACTTTCATTGAACCTAACTCGGCGCCAATGCCAGATGCAATTTTTCCGGCACATATTAACGCGGTGATCACTGGAGCTATCTCCCTTATTAGTGAAAGTGCAACCATACCGGGTAACCATGATTCTGCGCCAAACTCCGCCAACGTAGGCCGTGATTGAAGCGTAAGCACCAATCCCATAATAAAACCAGTAATACTCACCAATGGAAGGGATTTATATCCGATTGTATAACATTGCCGGATAAATTCCTTTATTTCATAAGGTGGTTTAAAAACTTCCTTAAAAAATCTTGCAGTAAAACGGGTAGCATTACCCGCATCAGTAAATACGCCTTTTAGATAAATAACCAAAATTTCTTCTTTTAAAGATCAATTAAGTATTTCTCAGGGAAATGTTCCTTTGAGTCGCTGGTCTTTCTCCTTTTTACAGAAATAATTTTTTGCTTATGGTTGAAATATTTTTCAACCGTTAATCTCGCCATCAGGTAGCTAATAGTTGATTCGGCGCCCTGGTTCAGGTTGATATAGTTTTCCTCCAGTCCGTCATAACATCCGCCGGTGCAGGGATTGTAAATAATCTGGTGTAAATGATTTTTTCCCAAAAACCAATTAAACGAAAATTCCATCATATCCCCGTATTTTGAATCCCCAAAAACCTCCTGAAATTTATATAAAGCCAGAATAGTATATGCTACATCAATAGGCTGTTCACCTCCGATTACTATATCGGCTGATGCTCCATCTTTATGTAGCCAGCATTTATTAGAAATTACCCGAATACTGTTGTCTCTAACCGTCTTTGACAAAAGAAAATCAAAAGATAACCTGGCTATTTCTTTATAGATCGTTTCTCCGGTGGCCAGCCATGCACACAACAATGCTTCGGGCAATATGCTATTGGCATAGGTAAGGTAACTTTCGAACCATCGCCATTCGTTGTCTGCTTCATGTCTGTACATCTGAACCAATCTGTCTGCCAGGTGTTTTATTAATGATATATCCTGTTCCGAACTGTATTTCTTATTACGGTAATACAATCCTTTTATAATAAATGCCATTGCCCTGGTAGAGTGAATCCTGTTTACATTCAACAAGGCAGTTTGCATGGTAAGTTCTGCAGCAGTTACCAGTTTTTTTGGTAATAATTCGCCAATTGAAATTAAATAACCCAATGCCCAAATGGCTCTTCCGTTTGAATCAGCAAGATTGGTTGAATTATTTTGTTCTGTAAATTGCTTTTGCTCATTGACGTAATTCAAAAAATAGCCTCCGCGTTGCAGGCAATATTGTATAAAATTGAGGTAAATTTTAATAAATGCTATATCGCCAATATCTTTTGTTAATTCATAATGCTGGCACATAGCGATCAAAGCCCTTGCATTATCATCTAATGTATAACCAGAATCAATATCAGGGTGATTGATTTTAGAAAATTGTATGATCCCAAAACCTGTTGTCAATTTTTTTATATGATCAAGATTAATCGCAGGAATCTTATAGTGCAGCACTAGCTGATGGTTGTTTAATTTTTCAATCAACCTGGCATGTGCGATGGCGGCATTTTCCCAGGCAGTGGGCGCCATGAGGTGCAAACCATTTGAACTGATATTCCTTCTTAACAGTTCATCATTTAATAAACTATTTACCGCTTCCGTTAATTGATGGGGTTGCTGAAAATCTATGATGATGCCCGCATCATGCTGTAAAACTTCCCGTGCATGAGGAATGGGTGTGGAGATAACCGGACAGCCACAGCTGATAGCATAGGAAAAAGTTCCGCTAACCGCCTGGTTAGGATCCCTGGAAGTAAATAAATAAATATCCGTAAGCTGTAAATATTCCAACAGATCGGGTAACTGTAGAAACTGATTAATAAATTGCACATGTTGCTGCAGCTGCAATTCCTCCACCTTTGCTTCAAGCATGATTCGGTATTTTTCCCCTTCTTGTTTTATAACCGATGGGTGTGTTTTGCCGATGATAAGAAAAAGTACATCCTGATTTTTTTTAATAATAGCCGGCAAAGCATCCAGGGTGGTTTCAATACTTTTTCCGGCACTTAATAATCCAAAAGTTGAAAGTATTTTTTTGCCGGATAAGTTGTATTTGCCTTTCAATAATTCTTTATCTGAATGAGGAACCAGGTGTGTACCATGGGGAATAATGGTAATTTTTCCTATTTTAACACCATAATCATCTGTCAATATTTTTGCAGAGGTGTTTGTCATTACGATGATAGATTGACAAGCGCCGGCTATCTGTTGAACTTTTTCTTTTAATGATTTATCCGGGTCAGGTATTACCGTATGAAATACAATTGTTACGGGTTTAGCAAGTGCCTGTAAGAATTGTTTGAAATTATCTTCGTTATTTTTAAACAATCCAAACTCATGTTGTATCATCACCATCCCGATGCCGGCATCCTCATTAATGAATTTGGCCAACGTGATGAATGCAGCAGGATAATCAGTATTCAGTATGTATTTTATTTCATCGGTGTATGTATGTTGTTCACTTTCCGATTCGAGTGGGCAAATTCTGATTGTAAAAGATTTATTGAATTTATTCTTCAATGCTCTTATCAAATCCTGTGAGTAAGTAGCAATACCACATTCCCTGGGAGGATAGGAACAAAGGAATAAAATTTCGGGGAGTTTTATATCGTTTTTCCCTGCCATTATTCCATTGATCAACTTGCAGGGCATATTATGGGATACACCAACTGCCTGGGTATTATCATAGTTTACTAACAAATCATTTTGCATTTTACTTTTATTTTGGCAGGGAATCAACAACTCCATCAGCCGGCAATACATCCCCGGTAGATGTACAAGGTATATTTTGACCCTTGTTTAGAATTAATTCCTGTAACAGTGCCGATAAGCTTATGGTGGCACAGGCAATCTGCTCATCAGCAGCTCCATAATAAATGTATAAGGTATCTTCTGCTACAACTGCCCCGGTAGGGAAACAAACATTATTCACTTCTCCCTTTAATTCCCATTCCTCTTCGGGTTTAAACAATGGATAGGGAAGCCGGGCAATTTCTTTACGCGGATCCTCCAGGTCCAGTAATGCAGCACAAGCGGTATAAACGTATCCTTTCACTGTATCATGCACACCATGATAGATCAGCAACCAACCATCGGCTGTTTCAATAGGCGGGCAACCTCCGCCTATATAACTTACCTCGTGGTCATGTTTTGGGCAAAGCACAATACTATCATCGAAACGAAGAAAATAGTGTTGCCAGAATTCAATAGTGAGTTCTTGTAAACTATTTATCGATACGATCTGAATATCGGGTTTTACACGGTGCAGAAAATATAATTTCCCCTTTATTTTTCTTGGGAAAAAAATGACATTTTTATCCCAGACAAAAACTTTCTTTCCATTGTTTTCAATTACACCTTCGTGCTTATTATATCGAAGGTATTTTTCATTAAGTATTCCCTTAGAGCCAGCAAGGTGATTAAACTCATCAAAAGTCATCAGGGGTACTATTATTCCCAATTTTTCCCAATGCACTAAATCATTTGAAACGGCCAATGCGCCCAGTGCATTTACCCCGTCATATGCAGTATATGACAGGTAAAACATATCCTCAATCTTTACAATACGGGGATCTTCTACCCCATGCGATTCGAAGTCGGGTTGAGGAAATATAACAGGTGTATCAGATCGTTCTCCAATTTCCAAAGGGCCATTTAATTTACAATAACCAATGCTGGAGTAATTCCCTTTACTAACCGCCCTGTAAAAAAGGTGAATAGTGCCACCCTCGCTTATTACTGCAGGATTCAATACTCCCTCGCTTTCAAAACCAAGAGTTGTTTTCTTCAGCAGGACTCCATTTTTATTAACCTTTATCATACTTCCTTTTTAACTTTGGCAGTTTTAACAGTAAGAGTAAGTATCAGTATTCAGAAAAATATTTTTTTTGACAGGAGTTCCACCAGTTTGGTTGATTATTATTTTTTCTCCTTATCTGTTTTAAGTTAGCCTAGTATCAGATTGGTGCTATAAAACGGCCGGCCAGCTGGGAAACCACGGTGACTATTAGCATTGTTTTTTCATTAGTGTCCGGTATATCTGATGTTACCTCATACCCGGATTAAGACCTGACCTATTGATTTTTATACACGCAATTTGGCTAAAATTATTCCAGCAACTTTTTCCAATTCCACTAAATCGCGTTCTGAGCTATAGCTTACAGGAAGTCTGGTATCTATCAAATAATTAAACCAAAACTGCCTCAACTAAATCTGCTGGTGCAATCAATCTTTATACCCATTAACATAAGCAGTCAACTCATCTCTGCTGGACTGGCTGTTCAGCAAATCATACAATTGCGTAAAATTATTCCGGTCTGTTATGGTGCGATATGCTAATTTGGCTAACTGAAGACGGTTACTTTCATACGACACTAATGGAATCAATTGCTTTACCTGCGCAGTAGTGAAATAATAGCTTTGATTGTTAAATGCTTCGGTGAGAGAACTCATTTGTTCACCGGGCAAAAATTGTGCCTGCAGCGTTTGAAAAAAGGTAGTGAAGTTGGCATCCGTCATGGGCACTTTATAACCAATGCTGCCGCCGTTATAATTATTTACATAAGCTGCCAGTTCATTTTTGCCGGTTTGAGTGTTTAACAAATCAGCTACCTGGCTGAAATTACCCGGATCTGTTATACTGCGAAAGGACAATTTGGCTAATTGCAACCTGGTACTTTCTTCTGTTATCAACTGTATCAGACGGCTTGCCTGAAAACTTGAAAAATAGTTATTGGTATTATTAAATGCACTGGTCAAAGAATTAATTTGGGTGTTGACGGGCCATTGTTGTTGAATGTTTTGCCATAAAGTATTAAAATTGGCTTCTGTCATTGCATTATTTGAATTATTATTTTCTTTATAATTGTTTACATAAGTGGTCAATTCATTCTTACCTGACTGGCTGCTTATTACATTATAAACCTGGCTGAAATTATTCCGGTCTACAATACTGCGATAAGATAATTTGGCCAGTGGCAGCCTGTTATTTTCAGCGCTGACTATTTGTATCAACCGGCTAGCCTGGTAGGAAGTGAAATAATTATACGACGATG
>JANMLJ010000479.1:0-3531 GCA_031372465.1 Chitinophagaceae bacterium
GTTTTGAGTTTCGGGTTGCGAGACTTAAAGCCGAAAAGGTTTAATTATGTGCGAATACCTTGAAAATTATAATGAGTCTGGACGTAGCTCGTAAGTAGTGAGAAGTTTCGAGTTTTGAGTTTCGGGTTGCGAGACTTAAAGTCGAAAAGGTTTTACTATGTGCAAATGCCTTACAAATTATAGTGAGCCTGCTCATACTTCATAGGTAGAGAAAAGTTTCGAGTTTTGAGTTTCGGGTTGCGGGACTTAAAGCCGAAAAGGTTTAATTATGTGCGAATACCTTGAAAATTATAGTGAGTCCGCTCGTAGCTCATAACTAGCGGCTCGTAGCTTATATCTAGCGGCACGCAGCATTCCTCAACTCCGCCGCCAATTTAAATATGGCAAACTGATGATAAGCCTCATGCAGTAAGAAAAAATTTACCCATTGCAACAAATTCATATTTCCGAAAGCAGGATGGGTTCCGGTCTTTGTAAAATCAATACTTGTAAACAAGAGCATACCGGCTGCAATTTCTTTTCTTATACTTATGAGATCATGCATTACTTCTCTGGTGGATTTATGGCAATTATTCAGAAACAAAGGATCTGACTCAGCACTATAACGGGGAAAAGAAGGATTGGTATTTTCCAGTATTTTTTTTATCCGGTCAATAAATGTGTGCTGGTAAGTTTGCAGGTGAACTAAGTGTTCAAAGATGGACCATTTTCCACTTATTACCTGTCGTCTGATTTGTTCATCCGTTAATCCATCAATAATATCCATCAGTGATTTGTGCTGGTATTGCAAGCGGGTTGATAATGATGATGGCATATCCATAATAAACACCTTTATTAATTAATCACTACTCCACACTTTTGTTCCTTCGCTGCAATTTGAACAGATATCGATATTCTTACGCCCTTTTAAAATATTCTTTCTAAATGTACTGTATTCACCGTTCTTCCAGATTTCTTTAAATGACTTTTTCTTCAAATCACCCAGCTGGTGTTGTGCATCTTTATCAAAACAACAGGGGGCTACCAGACCATCCCAGGTAATCACCGGATCATGCCATAGACGCCAGCACTGGTTGGCCAATTTGCCTTTAAAAGCATGTCCATTTTCAGTTTTACGATAGCGGCTATACTTATCAATAGTGGGGATTAACTGGTTCGGGTCGTTTTCAAAATCATATACCTGCGCAGTTTTAAACCATACATCATCTACACCCACTTCTTTTGCCAGCTTCTTTACATCTTCTATCTGGTGTTCATTCGGTTTCACTACTAAGAATTGAAAAATGATAAATGGTTTTGTACTTTTCAATTCCTTTTTCCATTTCACTATATTTTTAGCACCTTCAATTACTTTTGAAAGTTGACCCCCTACACGGTATTGCTGATATACATCCTGGGTAGTACCATCAATAGAAATAATTAACCGGTCCAATCCACTTTCAATCGTTCTCTTTGCATTTTCATCCGTTAAATAATGTGCATTGGTGGATGTAGCGGTATAAATTTTTTTCTTAGTGGCATAGTGCACCATATCCAGAAAATCAGGATTGAGATAGGGCTCGCCCTGGAAATAAAAAACCAGGTATAGCAGATCTTTGGAAAGCTGGTCAATTGTTTCCGTAAAAAAATCCTTTTTCAACATACCAATTGGCCGGGTAAATGCCCGGAGACCGCTAGGACATTCGGGGCAGCGAAGATTACAGGAGGTGGTAGGTTCAAATGAAATAGAAACCGGGTAACCCCATTGTACAGCCCTTTTGAACCATTTGCTGATATAATAACTACTCAGGACTTTTATCCCGTTCCATGCACGTCGTGGTGTTATTTTTGACAATAAATTGAAACTGTCTTTTCTGTTAAATCTGGCCATCGGGGTAAAGTTACTCTTTCGTTCAATATCCGGTTTTCGAAGTACGGAGTAAGTTGTTATCTTCAAATTAGGTTGCCATGAATACACCGATTATTCCATACAGTTTTTTTTCGCTCGGCGACTCGGCCATTACCATTGATTTTGGTAATTGTATAGATGAAACTATTAATAATGAAGTAATAAGAAGATTCAATCAATTACAACAAGACCCGATACCCGGAATGATTGAAGCAGTACCTGCCTATAGTTCTCTTACTATTCATTATGATGTGCTGACTTTGAAGAATAAATCTACTGCCGGCAGCAATGTTTTTGAATGGGTGCAACAACAACTATTGGAAAAACTACAGCAACCAATTGAACAGAAAGAAATAAAAGAACGGCTGATAAAAATTCCCGTTTGTTATGAAAATGAATTTGCACTGGATATAAAACAATTGGCTGCAATAAAAAATATTTCTGTTGGGGAAGTAATTCATCTCCACACGGCGAAGAGCTATAAAGTTTTTATGCTGGGTTTTTTACCTGGCTTTTCTTATATGGGTGAAGTAGATGAAAGGATTGCTGTTCCCAGAAAGCCCCAACCCGTCAATATTGTTACAGGTAGTGTTGGTATTGCCGGAAGACAAACGGGCATCTATCCTATGGCTTCACCGGGAGGCTGGCAGATAATTGGACAGACGCCGTTGAAATTATTTGATGTGGAAAAGGACGAGCCAACTTTATTCAGAGCAGGCGATACGGTTCAGTTTTATTCGATTGGTAAAAAAGATTTTGAAGAAATAAAAAACAGCAACGCAGAGAAGTAATGAAGTTATCAACTTGATGGACTACTGCACTTCTACGGAAAAAAAATGAGTTTGAAAGTTATTAAAGCAGGTATCCTGGATACTATACAGGATAATGGTCGCTATGGCAAGCAGCATCTTGGTATCAACCCATCAGGAGCAATGGATAAGTATGCAATGCAGGTAACAAATATGCTGGTAGGTAACAAACCATTTGAAGCTATTATCGAAATGCATTTCCCGGCTGCTGTCTTTATGTTTACTGAACCTACACTCATCGCATTGGGTGGTGCTGATTTCTCTGCCAGTATCAATGGAGAACTGGTTTCGCATCTGCATCCTATTCTTGTTGGGAAAAATGATTTACTGCAATTTCATAAACCCGTAAACGGAGCAAGAGTTTATCTGGCAGTGGCAGGTGGACTGGCAACTAATAAATGGATGAACAGCAATAGCACCAACCTGAAAGCAAAAGCTGGCGGTTATGCCGGAAGAAATCTTCGTAAAGACGATGAACTGTTATACAAACAGCCGCTTTCTTTCTCCTTTCATAAAGAAGATTTTAGGATTTTACCCTGGAAAGTGGATATTAATTTTTTGTCTTCTTCGTCTTTATTAAATCAACCATTGAGTGAGTCCGGACAGTCCGGGACAGATGAAAGCATAGAAGTGTTGGTTCTTCCTGGCAATGAGTGGGAACAGCTGACGACTGAATCAAAAGAAAATTTTAGTATGACTTCTTTTGTAGTCACCCGGCAATCAGACCGGATGGGTTACCGGTTAAATAATATACCAATGCATCGTCTTACGTCTGCAGAAGTAATATCATCTGCTGTAAGTTTTGGTACTATCCAGCTACTACCGGATGGTGGC
>JANMLJ010000483.1:0-6924 GCA_031372465.1 Chitinophagaceae bacterium
ACTTTTTTGAATCAATCAGAAAAAAACCAGTTTTGAAAAATGATGTAGTTGGATGCTGTACCGCTGCTCCCTGTTTAGCCTGCAACGAAAGTTATTTTCAAAAAAAAGTAATTAACTGGGATCCGGTGAATATGAAAATAAAATAGTTTACTTCCGCACAAAAGTTTTAATGATTTAATTACTTGTAATGCTGAAAGTGTGTTAAGAAATATACTATGTGTTTTACTATGTTTCTATGCTCTTATGTGGTAAATCATTTGTTTCTTTGCGTCATGGCCGATCAATTATTCACTTACCAGCAATTGTTTGATTTTACTAAATCAGTTTTTAAAAAAATTGGATGCAGTGATGAGCATGCCAATATTGCAACCGAATCCTTATTAGCAGCTGACCTGCGGGGAATAGATTCGCACGGTGTAGCCAGGTTGAGTGGTTACGTAAGATTGTGGGAAGTAAAACGTATCAATGCTGCACCTGCAATAAAAGTGATACATGAAACTCCTTCAACAGCCGTGGTAGATGGTGATAGTGGTTTGGGATTGGTGATTGCACCATTTGCCATGCAGGTAGCCATTGAAAAAGCAAAACAAGTGGGTACGGGTTGGGTAAGTGTGCAAAACAGTAATCATTTCGGTATTGCTGCGCATCATGCTATGATGGCTTTACCATATGACATGATGGGTATTGCCATGACAAATGCCAGTCCATTAGTTGCCCCCACATTTTCTATTGACAAGATGCTGGGTACAAATCCGATTTGTGTGGCTGCTCCTGCGGGTAATCAACCGCCATTTGTTGCTGATCTTGCCACCACTACAGCGGCCAATGGCAAGCTTGAAATATTGCAACGAAAAAATTTACAAACACCCGATGGCTGGGTACAGGATAAAGATGGCAATCCTTCGAATGATCCGCATGCATTAAAAACGGGTGGGGCATTATTACCACTTGGTGGCGATAGAGAACATGGCAGTCATAAAGGTTATGCGCTTGGTGCCGTTGTAGATATTTTTTCTGCTTTATTAAGTGGGGCTAACTATGCCCCCTGGGTGCCTCCCTTTCCGGCCTATGTACCAATGCCCGCACAGCAACCAGGAAAAGGTATAGGTCATTTTTTAGGAGCAATGAGAATAGATGCGTTCAGACCTGCCGCGGATTTTAAAAAAGATATGGATCATTGGATACAGGGATTCCGCAATGCAAAAACAATACCCGGCGAAGAAAAAGTATTGGTGCCCGGTGATCCAGAACGGGAATTTGAAGCACAAAGAATGAAGGATGGAATACCTTTGTTGCAACAGGTAACAGATGATCTGCAATCATTAGCAGAAAAATTTAATCTAACGGCTCTTTAACCGTTAAAAATCTGACTGCTGAAGCGTATCTTTGTGGTCTTGCCAGCTGGAGTTTATTCCATAAAATTTTTTGGAGGGGGGGGACAAATGAAATAAGCCATTTGAGCTTTATTGCATTGCACCAATGACAAGAGCAAATTAATTTAATCCAAAAATTATTAAAAGAAAACAACATGAAAGTAATGAAGTTTGGCGGCACCAGTGTAGGGAAGCCCGAACGTATGCACCAGATTGTATCGCTTGTTACAAAGGAAACAGAACCAGTTATTATTGTATTATCTGCGTTGTCCGGGACTACCAACGCATTAGTAGAAATAGGTAATCATATTGCTAATGGTGACCGGCAAACTGCCAAACAATCTATCGACAAACTGGAAGCACATTACCAGGATTTTATTGCACAACTGGTAAAAAAGCCGGAAACAACTGCTAAGGCTAAGGCAATTATTGCGGAGCATTTTGAGTTCCTGAATATCATTTTGAAAATATCTTTCAGTGAAGCACTGAGTAAAGATATCCTGGCACAGGGTGAATTATTATCTACTAAATTGTTCTGTGTTTATCTGGAAGAACTAGGACTTGATCATTTGTTGTTACCTGCATTGGAGTTTATGACCATTGATAATTATGATGAACCGCAGATTGGTAGTATCAAAGTGAAACTATCGCAATTACTGAAGAAAAATAAAGACAAAAAAATACTTGTAACACAAGGTTATATATGCCGCAATGCAAGAGGAGAAGTGGACAACCTGAAGAGAGGTGGTAGTGATTATTCAGCCTCCCTGATTGCAGCAGCAATTGGTGCTTCTGTTTGCGAAATATGGACTGATATTGACGGCATGCATAATAATGACCCGAGGATTGTAAATAAAACTGTTCCGGTAGAACAAATGAGTTTTGATGAAGCGGCAGAGTTGGCTTATTTCGGGGCAAAAATTTTGCACCCTGCATCTATCTGGCCGGCACAACAATATAATATCCCGGTAAAGTTGCTTAATACCATGCAACCGGAAGCAAAAGGAACATTGATCACTGAAAAAGCAGGTAGTGTTGGTGTGAAAGCGGTAGCTGCAAAAGATAATATCATTGCGATCCGCATTAAAAGCAGCCGTATGTTACTGGCTTATGGTTTTCTGCGAAAGATTTTTGAAGTATTTGAAAAATACCGGACACCTATTGATATGATCACTACATCTGAGGTAGCGGTGTCATTAACGATCGACAATGCAACCAACCTGAAAGATATTCTGAAAGAGCTGGAACCATTTGGCACAGTAGAGCTGGATGAAAACCAGGTGATCATTTCAGTAGTGGGTAATGAGATAGCTGCCACAGAAGATATGGTAAAGAAATTATTTGGCTCGATAATGAATATTCCGGTTAGGATGGTCAGTTATGGCGGAAGTCCGCACAATATTTCTTTATTGGTGCCTGCAGTTTACAAAACACAAATTTTGCAGCAATTGAATAAAGGTATGTTTGGATTGTAATGATATAAACCGCGGGTACTAAATCAGCATACTATAAAAGGATTAGCAACCTGCGCTGATTAAACAGGTAAAATGCTGCAGCATTCAGCATATTTTATTTATTTTTCATTAGTATTTTTATGAATAATTTTAATTTCATACCTGTAAATAATTTTTATGCTTAAAACTGTTTATTGTATTAGTGGATTAGGTGCCGATGAAAAGGTATTTTACAACCTGCAACTGAAGGGGCATAAATTAAAATATATACCATGGCTGATACCTCATAAAAAAGAGACACTTAAAAGTTACGCTAAAAGAATGGCAGAACATATCGAACAGGAGTCTCCCATATTGCTGGGCGTTTCATTTGGTGGAATGATAGGTATTGAGATTGCCAAACAAATACAGTTGAAACGTCTTATAATTGTTTCCAGCATTAAATCAACTATTGAAATGCCTGGTTGGATGAAGCTTGCCGGTAAAATAAAATTAAATAAACTGATACCTGCAAAAACCTATCATCTCACGGAGAAAATTGATAATAACCGGCTTGGGGCCACTACCAAAGAAGAAAAGGACATGGTAAGAAATTACCGGAAAAATGCAGACCCTGTTTACCTTGATTGGGCTATTCATGAAATTTTAAACTGGAAAAATGACTGGCAACCTGATAATATTATTCATATCAATGGAGATAAGGATAAGATATTTCCAATAAAAAAAATTAAACCTACGCATATTATCAAAGAAGGAACCCATATGATTATTTACAACAGGGCCAATGAAGTAGCTGAATATATTCTCAATGAACTTCAATAAATGTAAAATGGCTCTCTAAATCGGGTCGTTCCGGAAAATTACATAGATAATTTAATGTTAATGTGACAAAAGTCATACTTTGAGGCTAACTGTAACGTTAGCTTTGAAATTAAAGAGTTACTATGAGGATTTTTCCGGCGCTATTTGCAGGTTTTTTTTTATTTTTTGGTAACGGATGGCAGGCTGATTTTGAGAATGCCAAAAAACAGGCAGAAAAAGAAAACAAACTTATTTTATTGAATTTCTCCGGCTCCGATTGGTGCATTCCCTGTATCCGCCTTACCAAAGAGATTTTTGAGAGCACAACATTCAAAGAATTTGCAGATAGCAAGCTGGTTTTAATGAATGCTGACTTCCCCCGCCTTAAAAAAAATAAGTTATCAAAAGATCAACAGAAGAAAAATGATAAGCTGGCGGATAAATATAATTCGCAGGGAATTTTTCCATTGACTTTGTTATTGGATGCAAAAGGCAACGTGATTAAATCCTGGGAAGGGTTTCCCAATCTATCGGCTGAACAATTTACCGGTCTGTTAAAGGGGTTTGTAAATGCCCGAAAATAATACCCTGACCATAGCACCAACGATGCACCGGAAAGTTTGTAAACTGATGGGTAATCGTTTTGAAATAACCGTTGTAACCGACACGGAGACAGAAGCATTGGCAGGAATTGATGATGCGGTGGCGGAGATTAGCCGCATAGAAAAATTACTGACAACATTTAGTGATGACAGTCAAACTAATCTTATTAACAGCAATGCAGGTATTAAACCGGTGAAAGTTGATGAGGAAGTTTTTAATATCATCCAGCGATCAAAGAAAATATCGGAAATCACCCAGGGTTCTTTTGATATAACCTATGGTTCGGTTGATAAAAAATTATGGAATTTTGATAAAACGATGACATCGCTGCCGGATAGTGAAACCGCAAAGAGGTCCGTGCATCTTATTAATTACCGTAATGTTATTCTTGATGAAAATAAAGGAACGGTCTTTTTAAAAGAGAAGGGGATGCGGATTGGTTTTGGCGGTATTGGAAAAGGTTATGCTGCTGAAAGAGCTAAACTGATTCTTCAGCAAAAGGGAATTAAAAGTGGCATTGTAAATGCTGCAGGCGATCTTACGGCCTGGGGCTATCAACTTAACGGAAAGGAGTGGACGATAGGGATTGCAGATCCCAACTCTGCCCACCATCCTTTTTCTTATCTCCGTATAACCAATATGGCTATTGCCACTTCGGGTAATTATGAGAAATTTATTACTATTAATGGAAAAAGATATTCGCATACCATTGATCCAAAGACCGGTTTACCTGTTACCGGTATTAAAAGTGTTACCATTATCAGCCCGAATGCAGAGATTGCTGATGCCATGGCAACACCGGTAATGATCATGGGTATAAAAGTTGGCTTGAATATGGTGAATCAGGTAAAAGGATTAGCTTGTATTATTGTAGATGACAATGATAAAATTTACACATCAAAAAACATACACCTTACATGACAAAAAACATACACCGGAAAAAAACAACCAGCATTGCTGTTGCTGCTATAGCATCTGCTGCCATGCTTGGCTCCTGTACTACGGTAAAAGAGTACCAGAAAAACAAAATAAATGATAGTGAGATGACATTGAGTGCCCGGAAAGTGGAGAAAACCGAGATGAGTTTTCAATCTTACCGGGAAGGGGCGTCGGGAGCCAATGGCGGTAAAACCGGCGGTGGCTGCGGATGTAACTAAACTACTATTTCACAAAATCAACTTAATTCAATGAAAAGAATCTGCTTATCAGTAGTAGGGATATTTCTTACGCTTTTTGCCTCCTTTGCCCAAACAACAATTAAAGACAGTACTCAATACAAAAGCCGGAAGTTAAGTTTTGAAGAAGCGAATCTTGTGTCAAGTTATTACCGGCAGGATGGAAATAATTCTGCGGTTACCGGTGGTATTGGTACAGAAAAACTTTCCGACATTTCCAATGTACTTGATGTGAAACTGACCCGTTGGGATAAGAAGGAGAGGAAACATACTTATGATGTGGAGATCGGGTTTGATCATTACTCTTCGGCCTCATCGGATAATGTAAATATTAATTCAAAGTCAGGAGCTTCACATGCAGATTCAAGATTATTTCCTTCTATTAATTGGTCTGTAGAAAATCATAAGAAAGGGTCTACTATCGGTATTGGATTTTCTTCTTCCACAGAATATGACTACCAGTCGTTTGGTGCCAACCTGTTGTATTCTAAAAAAACCAAGAATAGAAATGGAGAGTTTACAGCGAAGATTCAGGGCTTTCTTGATAAGGTTAGTCTGATAAAGCCATATGAATTAAGAACTGGCGGTAGTCGTGATGATGATGAGAATAACTATCCAACCACTCCACGTAACTCGTTTAGCGGTTCATTATCTTATTCTCAGATTATTAATCAGCGCTTGCAGCTAATGTTTGTTGCAGAGTTTATTCAACAGCAGGGATATCTTGGCTTACCATTTCACCGGGTGTATTTTCCAGGTGTTACCTTACCAAAAGTTGAAAATTTACCTGATTCTCGCAGCAAGATTCCACTTGGCATAAGGGCCAATTATTTTATGGGTGATAAAGTGGTCTTGCGTAGCTTTTACAGATATTATAATGACGATTGGGGATTAACGGCACATACATTACAGTTAGAATCATCCATAAAACTTACACCCTTTCTTTCTGTTACTCCTTTTTACAGATATTATACACAGAGTGCGGTTGATTATTTTGCAGCCTATAAAGTGCATAAAATTACCGATCAGTATTATACCAGTAATTACGATTTATCAAAATTCAACAGTAATTTTTATGGTGCTGGATTTAAAATAACGCCAGCGAAAGGAGTATTTGGAGTACAACGCCTGAATACACTGGAATTACGTTATGGTCATTATTCGAGAACGAATGGGTTGAAATCGGATATTGTTACATTAAGCCTGAAGTTTAAATAGAAGGAGTAATACCTTTTATACTTCATAGGTAGTTCAATAAAATCAAGTAATCATTTTGCTTTTACCACCCTTCCTTTGTCAGGGCAGGCTACGGAAGATAGAAAACAATACCTGCCCGACTAAGCCATTCAGGCGGGGGGTTACACATAGGTAGTTCTATCCACCCCGCCGTGGCGCATTAGCGTCAAGTTAAGGGTTATTCACGTCAGTGGAAAGATAGTGGTAGTAAGGGTTTAAAAAGAAAAAGCAACTTGTAGTTCTAAACACATTTTACAATGTCTACAAGTCGCAATTTCAACA
>JANMLJ010000485.1:0-7466 GCA_031372465.1 Chitinophagaceae bacterium
GGTTGAAATTCCTGTAAGAGTATTTCTCTTTTTCTCATTTTTTCTTTTTCATGACTTCATTATTTGGGTGTCCTAATGATGAAGTCAGGAGAGAAGGAGACAAAAGAGGAATACCAATAGTTTACCATTTTATTTTGAATTTCTCTAAGTGTCGGGTTGAAATTCCTGTAAGAGTATTTCTCTTTTTCTCATTTTCTCCTTCGTTCTCTTAGCTTTGCCTTTCAAATTTTCATTTTGCCTGAAACCAAAAAAAGCTTTTTTGATGTTACTCTTCTCCGGAGGGTTTTTCAGTATGCAGGCCCGTATAAGAAAAAATTTTACTGGTCGGTTGTACTGGCCATACTATTAGCTGTTTTAACACCTGTAAGACCAATGCTTATACAGGTTACCGTCAATAAATATATTGCGAATGCGGCCACGGCCATGCTGATTAATCTTACCATTATTCAAATCGGGTTATTACTGGTAGAGACAGCTATGCGTTTTCTTTTTTCTTTTACTACGGCATTACTGGGACAATCAGTAGTAAAAGACCTGCGGGTAGCAACCTATAAAAAAATAATGGGGCTGAATCTTTCTCAGTTTGATAAAACACCGATTGGAACACTGACCACCAGAACCATTAATGACATAGAATCAATTAATGATATTTTTTCAGACGGCCTGGTGCCGATTATTGCCGATTTGCTTTCCATCGTTTGTGTATTGGGTTTTATGCTTTGGACAGATTGGCAACTTACTTTAATTGCATTGATCCCATTCCCCATCATAATTATAGCCACTTATTATTTTAAAAACAGTATCAACCATTCTTTTTTAAAAGTGAGGAATGCTGTAGCCAACCTCAATGCTTTTGTACAGGAGCATTTAACCGGAATGGCGATAGTACAAGCTTTTGCTGCAGAAAAAAGGGAGTCGGAAAAGTTCAATAAGATTAATAAGCAGCACCGCAATGCCAATATCAAAGCAATTTTCGCCTATTCTGTTTTTTTTCCAATAGTGGAAATTGTACTGGCCTTGTCTATCGGACTAGCTGTTTGGTGGACTTCCAAACAAGCCTTTCACCTGCAAGAAAGTCAGCAGGGTACATTGGTAGCATTTATTCTTTGTTTGAATTTATTATTTCGGCCACTTCGGGTATTGGCTGATAAATTCAATATTCTGCAAATGGGTATTATTGCCAGTGAAAGGGTGTTTAAAGTACTGGACAATAACGATTATACAGATGACCAGGGAGATTATTCACCCGCCATTGTAAAAGGAAAAATTGAATTTGACAAAGTATCCTTTGCTTATAGTGAAGATAACTATGTGTTGAAAGAGGTAAGTTTTGACGCCAACCCCGGGGAAACATTTGCTATAGTAGGTCATACCGGTAGTGGAAAAACAACTATCATCAGTTTGTTAAACAGGTTATACCATATTCAGAAAGGGCAGATTAAAATTGATGATGTAGATATTGAAGAATATAAATTGGATATTCTTAGAAAAAATGTAGGGGTTGTATTGCAGGATGTTTTTTTATTTTCAGGGTCAGTGATAGATAATATTACGTTGAGAAATCCAGATATTCCCCGCGAAAAAGTAATAGAAGCGGCCAAAATGATAGATATGCATGACTTTATTATGCGGCTGCCGGGCGGCTATGATTATAATGTAATGGAAAGAGGCGCTACCCTGTCGTTGGGACAGCGGCAATTATTATCGTTTATTCGTGCCTTACTTTATAATCCCTCCATTTTAATACTGGATGAAGCCACTTCCTCCATTGATACTGAAAGTGAAATGCTTATACAACACGCTATTGACACCTTAATTAAAGGGCGTACGTCAATAGTCATTGCCCATCGCTTATCCACCATCCGAAAAGCAAATAAAATAATCGTTCTGGATAAAGGAGAGGTAAAAGAAATGGGTACACATGATGAACTATTGGCATTGCAGGGGTATTATTTTAAGCTTTACCAGCTTCAATTTGACAGCAAAACAAAAGTTGCGGGAACCTCACCCCACTAGCATTAAAGCAATAATAAAATGCATTTCCAATAAAGCTGTCAAAAGCAATAAAAACTAAACACAAAGTGCACAAAATAAAAAAGGCAAAGTACACAAATCAATACTATTGAATTGTTTGATCTTTGTGGCCCTTTGCGAATCCTTTGACTTCTTTGTGGTTAAAACTATTTTTGAGAGCCTCATTGATAAAATTCCCGATTAAGTAACGGAATGTCTTTGTTCCAGAGCCCATTTTTTTGCATTTTCAAGGTTTTTAAACCCTACCCCCCTATCTTTGCCGCAAATTTCAGAATAGGTATGATTACAGGACGTTTAAAATCCTTATTGGTAGCGACTTTCAGCGTTTTTTTTGTAATTATTTCTTTGCCTGTTTTTGCCCAGGAAGAACACAAAAATGACGGTCAGCCAGCAGAACACCAGGGCGAAGTAAAAAAGCCCAAATTATTTGATGCCAATGAGGTCATTTTTGGTCATATTATGGATGCCCATGAATTTCATTTTCTTTCTTATGGCCCCAAAGAGCATCCAAAGCATGTAACTATCCCGCTACCCGTCATTCTTTATTCACCTCAACGGGGTTTTACCACTTTCATGTCGTCTAATTTTCATCATGGTCATGAACCCTATAAAGGCTATGCCCTGCTGACAGAGCATAACCGGGAAGAGTTGAAATTAGATCCCAAAAAATTCTTTATTGGCCAGATTGTACCATTAACTGAAGCTGGTGAATTTGATCCAACTGTAAAAGTGTATGATGTTTCGCTTACGCGAAATGTGGTGCAGATGATATTGGCACTTGGCGTATTAATCTGGATCATGCTTTCTGTAGCCAGGCGTTACAATAAAGGCGATGGGGTGACAACTGCACCAAAGGGGCTTCAGAATGCCATTGAGACAATGGTAAATTTTGTGATTGATGAAGTAGCAAAACCCAATTTGGGCCATAAGTATAAAAAGTACCTGCCACTCTTATTAACTATATTCTTCTTTATTTTAATTAATAACATCTTTGGTTTGATCCCCGGGTCTGCCAATGTAACCGGCAATATTGCTTTTACGCTGGTACTTTCTGTTATTTCTTTTGTTGTTATTATGTTTAGCAGTAACAAACATTACTGGAGTCATATTTTTAATCCGCCAGTTCCAATGGGAGTAAAGCCAATCCTGGTACCTGTAGAAATATTAGGTATTTTCACCAAGCCTTTTGCATTGATGATAAGGTTGTTTGCAAACATGGTAGCTGGTCATATCCTGATTATTTGCCTGATCTCCCTGATATTTATTTTGGCGGCATTGAATCAATACGTGGGTATTGGTTTTGCACCGTTGTCAATAGGGTTTACTGTTTTTATATATTTTATTGAAATATTAGTTGCCTTTTTGCAGGCTTTCATATTTACTGTTCTGACCGCTGTTTTTATCGGTCAGGCATTTGAAGGCGGGCATCAGGCGGAGGAAGCACATCATTAATAACGTTTTTTTTTAATCAATATAAAATCACAATTATGGATTTATTTCTTTTAGCAGACCTGGCAAACGCAGGTGGTGCCATAGGCGCAGGCCTTGGTGCAATCGGTGCCGGTATTGGTATTGGCCAGATCGGAAAAGGTGCTCTGGAAGCTATTGCCCGTCAGCCGGAAGCTATCAATGACATCAGAAGCAACATGATCCTTACTGCCGCACTGGTTGAAGGAGCTGCGTTGTTTGCTATCATCATTGGTTTCCTGGCAATGGTGCTCTAAAAAAACTACTGCATCCAATGCACAGGGCGGAGGATGCAGTTTTTAATTTGAACATTGATTATTGAATATTGGTTATTGAATATTTTTTGAACGAATAACCAATAATCAATACACAACAAACAATTTAGAATAGAAAAATCAAATTCTTTATATGCAACTACTTACACCGGCTTTTGGTTTGCTCATCTGGACAATGGTGGCTTTCCTTATTGTATTTTTTATTCTTAAAAAATTTGCGTGGCCTGCTATTGTAGGCGGTCTGAAAAAAAGAGAAGAAAATATTACGGAAGCTTTAGCTACTGCTGATAAGGTAAGGGCTGAAATGGCCCAGTTGAAAAATGAAAATGAAGCATTACTTGTTTTGGCAAGAGAGGAAAGAGGAAAGTTGCTGAAAGAAGCAAGGGAAACAAAAGATAAAATTATTAACGAGGCAAAAGAGCAGGCGAAAGCAGAAGCTAATAAGATTATTACTGAAACACAGGCTGCCATTATTACTCAAAAAATGGCTGCATTGACGGATGTAAAAAATCAGGTAGGTAAACTGGTTATTGAAGTGAGTGAGAAAATATTAAGAAGAGAGCTGGCTAATAAAGAAGCCCAGGAAGCCCATATCAAAAGTCTTGTTGATGAAGTTAAAATGAATTAAGAACAGCTGCGGGCTGTGAGTGGTGAGCTGCGAGTTTAGTCGCTTCTGGCTCGAAACTCGCAGCTCAATGCTAGAAGCTAAAAATTATGCCCAATCCACGTTTAGCAATAAGATATGCCAAATCACTGATTGACCTTGCTATTGAAAGAGGTGAATTAGAGAAAGTATTTGCGGACATGCAATGGCTGAATGGCGTTTGTAAAAGCAATCGTGATTTTGTAAACTTGCTGCGCAGTCCTATTATTAAAGGGGATACCAAGAAAAAAATTCTTGAAGCTGTTACAAATGGAAATATAAGTGTACTGACTGCTTCATTCAACAGGTTACTTATTACCAAAGGCCGCGAAAGTAATTTGCCGGAAATAAGCAAAGCTTTTATTACTGCTTATAAAGTAAAGAAAAATATACAGACTATTGAATTGACGACTGCATCTCCGATCAGCGATGTTGTAAGAAATGCAATTATTGAACAGGTAAAGAAATCAGCCGGGTTTCAAAACATAGAATTGGAAGAAAAAGTGGATCCTGAATTAATTGGCGGTTTTGTTTTACTGGCAGGTGATAAATTAGTTGATGCAAGTGTGATTTATGACTTAAGGACTATTTCAAAGCAGTTTGATAATAATGATTTTATTTACAAAGTAAGATAGCCCTTAGCTATCAGTTAATAGTCATTGGCTAAAAGCTAACAGCTTTTTTAAACAATAAAAGAAAAAAATAGAAAATATGGCAGAGATAAAACCAGATGAAATTTCAGCAATACTGCGCCAGCAATTAAGCAATTTTAACGCCAATGCAGACCTGGAAGAAGTTGGTACTGTGTTGCAGATAGGTGATGGTATTGCCCGTGTATATGGATTAGGAAATGTTAGCTATGGTGAACTGGTGGAATTCGAAAGTGGTGTAAAGGCCATCGCATTGAACCTGGAGGAAGACAATGTGGGTGTTGTATTAATGGGAGATAGCGGTTCTATTAAAGAAGGTTCAAAAGTAAAACGTACCGGCCAGATCGCTTCTATAAATGTAGGAGAAGGAATGGTTGGTCGCGTAGTTAATACACTGGGCCAGCCTATTGATGGAAAAGGTCCTATTGAAGGCCAGTTGTACGAAATGCCCCTGGAAAGAAAAGCCCCGGGTGTAATTTTCCGGGAACCGGTAAAAGAGCCATTGCAAACAGGTATCAAGGCAATCGATGCCATGATCCCCATTGGTCGTGGACAGCGGGAATTGGTTATTGGAGATCGTCAGACTGGTAAAACAGCAATTTGTATTGATACTATCATCAATCAGAAAGAATTTTTTGACGCGGGTAAAACTGTTTATTGCATTTATGTGGCTATTGGTCAGAAAGCTTCTACCATTGCCGGTGTGATGCAAACATTAGCTGATGCCGGTGCAATGCAATACACAACTATTGTTGCTGCGTCTGCTTCAGATCCTGCACCCTTACAGTTCTATGCACCATTTGCAGGTGCTGCTATCGGTGAGTTTTTCCGTGATACCGGTCGTCCTGCATTGATCATCTATGATGATCTTTCTAAACAGGCGGTAGCTTACCGGGAAGTTTCTTTATTGCTTCGTCGTCCTCCTGGCCGTGAAGCATATCCTGGTGATGTATTTTATTTGCACAGCCGTTTGCTGGAGAGAGCTGCAAAAGTGATCAATGATGACAAAGTGGCAAAGAACATGAATGATGTACCGGAAAGTATCAAACATCTGGTAAAAGGCGGAGGCTCATTAACCGCATTGCCAATTATTGAAACGCAGGCCGGTGACGTATCAGCCTATATCCCCACCAATGTAATCTCCATTACAGATGGACAGATATTCCTCGAAGGAAACCTGTTCAATGCGGGTATTCGTCCAGCCATCAACGTTGGTATATCTGTAAGCCGGGTAGGAGGTAATGCACAGATTAAATCAATGAAAAAAGTTGCCGGTACATTAAAACTGGACCAGGCCCTTTACCGGGAACTGGAAGCTTTCTCCAAATTTGGTGGTGACCTGGATGCAGCTACCAAGAATGTAATTGATAAGGGAGCCAGGAATGTGGAAATATTGAAACAACCACAGTACTCACCTTTTGCGGTGGAGAAGCAGGTAGCTATTATTTACCTTGGTACCAACGGATTGCTGAGAGATGTAGCGGTAAAAAGAGTAAAAGAATTTGAAGAACATTTTTTGATTGAAATGAATAACAGGCTGCCGGAAGTAATGGCAGAATTTAAGAAAGGAAATTTACCGGAAGATGGCCTGAAGAAAATGGTGGAATTGGCGAATGGATTGATTCCTTCTTATAAAGCGTAATAAGTTTTTAATATATTTTGAAGCGACTGGTCTTTAGCCAGTCGCTTTTTTATTTTCAGGGCAGTAATTTTTTGTTGATTTTTAAAATATGCCAATATTTTAAAAATTCCATCTATATAACTCAGATCTAATCACATGACAATTAATCAATTGAAATTGAAAACTAAAGTCCGATGTTTTATTCCATAGTTGTCGTCATCTTTTGATAATTGACTTTTACAGCACCTTGTTCCGCCGTACTTTCAAACTCTTATTGCTTTAAGCATTAACAAGGCGGAACATAGTGCCTTTCGGTGCCAGCCATATCAGGAAGTAGAGTATTGCGCCACCCACTGTAAAACCAATAAAGACATTTCAAATAATCGGAGTCTTTGTGCGCTGGCCCGGAAAAAAGGCGGAGCATTCTTTTTTCCTTGAACTTTTGTTTCTTTTGCATCAAGTCAAAAGAAAAGAAAGAATCAATCAATGTAATAAACTATACTATGAAAAGTTATTTCCTTGTTGCTGATTTTAAACTCTTGGCAATTGGTATAAATGATGATTTCCTGATTGCACTTGCCTTGCAAACTTCTTCTGGGTTTATTAGTTCTGGCGATGATGATATACTTTCTCAAAAAGTCAATCTTGAAAGAAAGTTTAAAAAACTTAAAATAATAACCAAAGCGGAGTTCGAGAAAATGTTTAAGTAAGTCTTCTCTTTGCTGGTATTAAGAGGGCGATTGTAGTTTATGTTTCAATTGCGCGGAATATCACTA
>JANMLJ010000496.1:0-2289 GCA_031372465.1 Chitinophagaceae bacterium
ATAATTGCCAAATATGTTGTAAACGTTTCCCAACCTGTTTAAACTCATGGCTTCTCCCTTTTCAAAACCGATGTTGCGGGAAAGGGTCAATGCTTCCATGGCCAGGGACATAGCCGTATCAGGTCTGGATTCATTTAAAACATAGCTTAATTCTCCCAATAATAAAGTCCGACCTGTGTCTGTTTTTTCTCTTTGCAAGGCCTGGGTAAGGCTATCTACTTCATTCGATTGTGCATAAGCATGATAAATTTGAAGTACAGCGATACAAAAAACAAAAAGTTTTTTCATGTGTTTATTTTTTATTTTAGTAGCCACCCCGCTTTCTTCGGGGCAGGCTATGGAATTCGCCTTAAATAATCATTAACTTTTGGTCCCGCCATAAGCCTATCGTGTGGACACATTTCTGTTTATCATCCATCCTTGCATAGCCGCTTTAAAATATTTTATTCCTATCCAAAGGGTTGTTATGCCAGGATGCCGTTTACTTTCGTAACCTTTCCATCCACCCATCCTTGCTATTGCCCATACGTATCGCTTTAAGTCTTTTTTTTTGTAAGGATTCTTTTGTTTTTCGGTTTTGCCCTCAAGGCTTATTATTTGCTGGTCTAAAAACTTCTGCTCAACTTTGGTAAAACAACTCTCCGCCTCTAATACTATTTCTGGTGCTGCATAAGCTAACCGCATTAAAAATAATTTTATGACCACCTCCATTATCAGTAAACACATTTTTCTTACCGATGAAGCATATTCTAATTCCGATGCTTCAATATTGTAACCTTCTTTTTTTAATATTTTAAATACTTCTTCTACCGTCCACCGCCAACTATACCATTCTATACAGCCTTTTGCTGTTTGTACATCGGCAATATTGAGGGTTGTTAATAACCGCCAGCATATTTTATCTGTACCGTTGTAGCCTGTTTCTTTTGCTTCTATTAAAGTAAGCTTAATGTATTTTGCTACCCCCTTACTTGCCCCATCTGTTTTGTGTATCTCTATTTCTTTATACCGTATTTCAATTTGTGCCGTTCGTTTTTTTCTTTTTTGTTTACCCTCTACTGCAAGTGTATAAGTACCTTCTGCCCTGTTGCCTTCCAGGCAGCTAAACAACTTTGTTTTATCGCTTAGTACCCTGTTGGTTCTGGCCCGTATCAGTAAATCTGTTTTTGCATCCGGGATAGTGGCAAACTGCTCATAAATATCGCCTTCTCTGTCTTGTACAATTACCATCCCGGTTACCACGTCACTCAACGCTGCTTTTGTATTGTTGGATACTTCAATCCACCTGTACGACTCCTTTTGTTCTATTGGTAAGGCATTGTATTTACGCTCAAATTTTGAGGTAAAAGACAATGGCCTGTTCCAAACCTTAACATCGGCATAGCCATAAGGAATGCACTCTGCAGCATCTAATACCAAACTGGGATGCAATAAAAAACCCAGGCCTTTTTCATTGTTGGCATTGGTAGTGCCAATTTCGCTATCCTTTTTAATTCTGTTGCTATGGCTGCTAAGATTTATCTCTGTTGTGTCTTGAATGCACACTACATATTTACCAAAGCAGGCAGCTTTACAATTAGCAGACAGATTATAAATAATGTCTTCTTCACTTACCCTGTCGTTCTGTAAAAAACGATAAAACCCTTTAGCAGAGGCGTCGTTAGCTGATAATTGACGTATGGAATGAACACTCTTGCTAAATAGATCACTTAAAATCTTATTACCTCTATAAACCAACCGCAAATCTTCTAAATCCGTAAATTCTCTTTTTTGCATCTGCAAAAAAACAACTTTTACCTATTTGTGTCCACACGATAGGCCATTAGCGGGATGGCTCATTTCATAATACTAAACACAGGATACCGCATACTCATGGGTTCAAAATAAGGTGATTGCTGAAATACATAATTGAGCTGTGCATTGGCACTTTTAGCAAATGTAGTATCAGTGGCCCTTCGCTGTGCCAGTTTATTCTGAAGTTCCGGATTTGTTTTTAAATAGGCGGCTGCTATATCTTCAAAGGCATAACCGGAAAATCCTTCTTTTTGTCCCAGCATGGCATCAAAAAAATTCCAGGTAAAATAAGAATCTTCGGATGTTGGATCCAATGTTTCTATTAAAAAACGATTGGCCACCTGGTTCAGCAGAATATAATAATCGCCTTTGTTGAATTTAATTTTTTGGAGACTGGTGGTCAGTTTTACTTCGGTATTGGCGTGATGCATCTCGTATTGACGGGGAGCTGTTTTGTAATCATCTATCCGCTGAACGGTCACTTCTATGATGGTG
>JANMLJ010000500.1:0-2706 GCA_031372465.1 Chitinophagaceae bacterium
ACTGTGAGAAGATTTATCTGGAAAATGATCTTGAAAATAATGGGCTGGAAAACGGATGTTTTATTTCCTCCGGGGCTAAAAAAATGTATCATTATAGTAGCACCGCATACCTGTTGGCAGGATCTGATCATTGGACTGGCCTACCGGAGCCAGTTTAGATTAAAACGTTCAAAATACCTGGGGAAAAAAGAATTATTCGATGGTCCATTCGGATTTATTTTCCGCTGGTCGGGTGGCCTGCCGGTAGATCGGTTCAGTAAAAAAAATATGGTTGATCAGGTTGTTGAAATAATCAACAAGTACGAAGAAATGATCATTGCTATATCACCGGAAGGTACCCGCAAAAAAGTAGACCGGTTAAAAACAGGTTTTTATTATATCGCCAAAAAAGCAGGTATTCCTATTGTAATGGCCGGATTGGATTTTACCAAAAAAGAAGTAATCATCGCTGAACCATTTTATACCAGTGATGATGAAGCAAAGGATTTTGAGCATATTATACATTTTTTTGCTCCCATATCCGGAAAATACCCGGAACTGGGATTGGCACATTTATTAAAAGATAGTTCTGCAAATGGCTGATAACCGTATAAAATATCCAACGATACTTGAAAAATTTTACGAATTTGAAAAGACTCGTGAAGGCTCACTTTTTTTATCAGAACCAGTTAACAGGATAGCACAAACGTTTACCTGGAAACAGGCAGGCGATGAAATACGCAGAATTGTTACAGCCCTTCAATCAATGGGTTTGCCAGAACAAGCTAAAATTGCTATCCTGGGTAAAAATTCTGCTCATTGGATTTTGGCCGACCTTGCGATTATGATGGCCGGTTTTGTATCGGTACCGTTATACCCTACTCTTTCAGCTGAAACATTACAAGCTATTTTAGAACATAGTGAATGCAAGGTTATTTTCATTGGAAAGCTAGATAATTATGAAGAGTTGAAAGCTGGAATTCCTTCATCAATTAAAAAAATAAGCTTTCCTTTTTATCCTAAAAAAGATTGTTTGGATTGGAATGATTTAATAAATAAATACCCGCTTTCAATTACTAATCCGGTGCCTGACCCCGGTTCATTGGCTTGTATTATTTATACATCCGGCACTACGGGTACATCAAAAGGCGTAATGCATAGTTACTATGCGCATAGTTATAGCCTGGTTACGGTTATTGACTCCCTGGGTAATGATTTTGATTCCGAAAAATTTTTCTCCTACTTACCACTTTGTCATGTTGCCGAAAGAATGGTAGTGGAATATACCGGTGTGTTTTGTGGAGGTACTATTTATTTTCCTGAATCACTGGAAACATTTTCTGCAGACCTGGCGAATGCACAACCCACTGTTTTTTTAGCGGTTCCAAGAATCTGGGAAAAATTTCAACAGGAGATGCTGAAAAAAATTTCACAAAGAACTCTCGACAGATTGTTATCTATTCCACTACTCTCTTCTGTGTTTAAAAAATTTATAAAGAAAAAACTGGGTTTGTCAAGGGCAAAATATATGCTCACCGGGGCTTCTCCAACTAAAGTTTCCTTATTGCAATGGTTTGCCAAACTTGATATTATCATTCAGGAAGCCTATGGTATGACAGAGAATATGGCATTATCGCACATTAATAGAAAAGAAACTGCCCGCTTTGGAACTGTGGGGCAATCGTACAATGGTGTAGAAGTGCGTTTGGGAAAAGATAATGAAGTGCAGGTAAAAAGTCCTGCATCAATGATTGGTTATTATAAAGAACCGGAATTAACTGAACAAAGTTTTGAAGAGGGGTTTCTGAAAACCGGCGATGAAGGTTTTATTGATGCGCAGGGATACTTAACTATTACCGGCAGGATAAAAGACCAGTTTAAAACCAGTAAAGGAAAATATATTGCTCCTGCACCTATTGAAAACAGGTTGCTGGATGACCCACTTATTGCACAGGTATGTGTGGTAGGATCTGGGCAGCCTTATGTACTGGCTTTATGTATGCTGACGACAAAAGTTTCTGAACAGGAAAAAGTGAAGCTAACTTTATTATTAAAAGAGTTATTGCAAAAAATAAATTTAAAACTGGAACAGCATGAACAACTGGCTAAACTGGTAGTGGTAGCAGAAGAATGGTCGGTAACCAATGGTTTTTTTACGCCCACGTTAAAAATCAAAAGGAAAAGTATTGATAACTATTACAGTAGTTATTATTCCCAATGGCTGAATTCCCCAGAGGTTGTTTTATTTTTATAAATTATTTTAACGTTGAAACACTTTTGGAATTTAGTAAATAGTTTCTATTCAAAGCTGAAAAAAAAGTATTTTCAATACAACTTCTTTTTCTTCTCGGACAACCTACCATCTACTGCACTTCTTCAAACACCCCCGTTTGTTTATTCTTTCGCACATTATCCCAGTTAAAATATCGGCCATTCATAGCTACATACACTCCCGGAGGAAGAGTTTGAGCAAATGCCAGGGCACTACCGAGATTAAATAAACCATCAGAGCTGCCAAACTTTATCGGTATCATAGCGCCGGTAAGTATCACTGTTTTATTTTTTATTTTTTGCGCCAGTACTTTTGCGGTTTCACTCATCGTATCGGTTCCATGGGTAACTACAATCTGCGTTTCATCACAACTAAGGCATTGATGCGCAATTAATGAACGGTCACCATCCGTCATTTGTAAACTATCCACCATCATCAGGGTTCTTATTTCAACA
>JANMLJ010000520.1:0-16943 GCA_031372465.1 Chitinophagaceae bacterium
AATCGACAGAATACGGCTAACAGTATTTTTTTTCTTAGAGATTTGGTATTGATCCAAACCTAAATCAGACATTGAAAACTCTTTTGAAAGCTCCTGAAAACTTATTCTTTCATTCCCTTTCATAATTGAACTGCCATACATATGAATTAACCCAGTATTATATTTTTTATACAATGAGTCGCTGTTTTGTGCTAACAATTGTGTTGATGGGTAGAGGAACAAAAAAAGAATTGCTAGATTTTTCATTGAATAAATTTTTTGTTGGTTAGAGTGTCCAATATGCGTATAGCTAGTTCGCCGGATGGTGTTGAATCTTGATAGGTAAAAACCCAATACCTTTATTTTATTGCATTTGGCAAATTACTCCTTATGACATTAATATAATTGATGCCGGATTCATTTTTCAAAAAAGATATTACTATGTTTTGTACATAAGGATCAGCATCCAACATCAAATTTTTTAAATAGTTTTTATCATTTTGCCCTTTGTCAATCATTTCCCTCATTCGTACCGGGTCGTTTGTCTGGAGCGGTTCAAATTGTTTTGCTTTAAACAGTGCTTCATTAGCTGATTTATCAAGATACTTGTATTTTCTCTCTTTTAATAATTTAATGAGTGAGTCTTGTAAGTCAAACAAGGTAAAGTCTTTAGAAAATATAACATTTATTGGTAGTGAACTTATGATGTATAAAGAATCCAAATCCTTTTGTTCCTGTTTTTTATCAAATATATGATTACTGGCAGATTGGCCAGCCTGAGGTGGTTTACATGCTATAATAAAAAAAAGAATTAGTGAAATTATCCAGTATTTCATTTTCAATATTTTTAATAAAATGAGGCTGTCTACAAAAATTAAATATTGCCGTGAAGACGGAAAGTCGGAAAGAAAATAGTAGTTGAATTTCAATACTTACCGTCTTATCGCCTTACCGGCATTTATTCTTGTATTGGCTTTTAGGACAGCCTCATTTAGAATCTATTAATCTAAAGCTAAAAGACAGCCAACTAAAAGTATGAAAAAAGAGCCATAGCGATAAAATATCTGCTGATCATACATTTTTTAATACTGTATCATTGGTTTGGCTAAATGCGTGATAGCTGATTAAAAGGTAGATTAAAATAAGTATTTTTTTCATTTGATAGTTCTAGTGGCCGGTTAATGAATCGATAATGCGGCTTGCGAGGTGATTTATAGATTCTGATTGTTCGTATTTAAATTCCCAACTCTTTTGCTTTCTGCCATTTGGAAAGTTAAATCGTTTAGCTACTATGCAATTAGCTGGCTCAGTATCACAGGGAGAGATTTGAACTGTCTGCATAATAGGTTGTACAAATTCTATTTCCTTAAGAAGGTATTGCTTGTCTTTTTTAATATTTTCCATATTATCAAGCATACGCTGTTTATTATTTACTCCGAAAAAATCTTCCATGAATTTCTTGGAAAGAGCGGTAGCGTCCCGATAATTAAGACAGTCAAAATTTCTTGCTTTTAAACTGTCGTTAAGTAATAGTTGTATATCCATCCTGAAAAGCGAATCTTTTCCAGATATTTTTACAGGCAAAGAACGGACTAATAAAAGCGAATCAATATCTCTTTGATCTTGCCTTTTTACTGATGAAGTTGTTTTTGAAGAAGAGCCACAAGCTACCAATATGATAATTACAAAGAAATATGTAGATGCTTTTGTCGCCATACTTAATAAAAATAAAGCATACTTAACAATCTACCAATACAATTAAGTGGTATATTTTCTATGCAAACGCTGATAAGTTTACCTTTATTTAATGGTTATTCAAAGAGCCGAATACTTGTAAGACAGTATTTATGTATTTCCTAGCTAAACAAATACTCCACATCTTCCCTCGTCAATGCCTTTACAAACGATGTATCATCAGAAATGATGTCTTTTGCCAATGACCGTTTCTTTTCCCGGCTAAATTCTGTACTTTAGTAGTATGAACAACAGGCTGCTGAATAAAACAATCATTTACGAAGACTTGCAAAAAAATAAAGCAATACTCGAACAATACGGTGTAATGCAAATAGGTTTGTTCGGCTCCTTTGTAAGAGATGAAGGAACGGATGAAAGCGATATTGATTTTTTAGTGGATTTTGAGCATGGGAAAAAAACGTTTAAAAATTTTATGGACCTGGCTTTTTTTCTTGAGGACCTTTTCCAAAGAAAAGTAGAAGTGTTAACCCGCCAGGGTTTAAGTCCATACATCGGACCCCATATTTTAAAAACAGTTGAAAATGTTCCCCTCGCAAGTTGATTTTCTGCACCATATTCTTGATGAATGTGTGTACCTGAAAGATTATTATAAGGAAATAAGTTTTAGTGTTTTTTTTAACGATAAAACTCTCACCAATGCAGTATGCCGGAGCCTTGAGATAATTGGCGAGGCTACAAAAAATATTCATCCTGACATCAAAGCAAAATATCCCTTAGTGGACTGGAAAAGGATGGCAGGAATAAGGGATATTATTATTCATGATTATTTCGGCCTTGACTATGAAGTTATTTGGGATACAATAAAAACTGATATTCCTGATCTTAAACAATGGATAGAAATAATTATTGAAGCAGAAAAAAAAGAATCTAACTAAACAAATACTCCACATCTTCCCTCGTCAATGCCTTTACAAAAGATGCATCATCAGAAATGATATCTTTGGCCAATGCCCTTTTCTTTTCCTGAAGAAGCAGAATTTTATCCTCAATAGTATCCTTACAGATCATCCGGTAGGCAAATATGTTTTTCGTTTGTCCTATACGGTGAGTACGGTCAATAGCCTGTTGCTCCACAGCGGGGTTCCACCAGGGATCAACAATATACACATAGTCAGCAGCAGTCAGGTTAAGACCTACACCCCCTGCTTTCAGTGAAATCAAAAACACCCTTACTTCGTCATTATTCTGAAAACTCTCAATAGCTTTTTGCCTGTCTGGTGCAGCCGTGCTTCCATCAAAGTACTCATACTTGACTCCCAGCTCTTCCAGCTTTCCTCTTATTAATGCCAGCATACCCAGGAACTGGGAAAATATCAAGGCCTTATGATCACCGATATTTTCGGTTATCTCTCTTGCCAGTTCATCCAGCTTGATAGAATGGTTTTCAAATTTCTCCTGTTCATTCAATATCGCCGGTGAATCACAAATTTGCCGGAGCTTCATCAAACCCTGCAAAATAGTTAGCTGCGATTTCTGAATACCCTGTGTTTCAATAGTACCCAAAATCTGATTACGGAAATCATTACGATACGCATCATAAATATTGCGTTGCTCATCTTCCATTTCGCAAAACAAAATCATTTCCTGTTTTTCCGGAAGGTCTTTCGCCACCTGTTCTTTTGTTCTTCGCAGTATAAAAGGATACAATATTTTCTTCAAATGGTCTTTCCTGTCCCTGTCGCCAAATTTATCAATGGGAATGGCAAATTCCTGCCTGAAAAATTCCATCGTACCCAACATTCCCGGATTCAGAAAATTCATCTGCGCAAAAATATCAAAGGTGTTATTCTGCAAGGGTGTACCACTCATACACAAGCGGTTTTTGGCATTTAATAAACAAGCCGCTTTGGTTACTTTGCTCGAAGGGTTTTTAATAGCCTGGCTTTCATCAAGCAACACATAGTCAAGCTCAATACTCATCAGCATTTTAATATCACTGCGCAACGTACCATACGTGGTAATAGTAATATCATGATCTGTCAACTCTTCTTTTATCCTTGTCCTTGTACCTCCGTGATGAATTCGGTAAGTTAATTCTGGGGTAAATTTTTTAATCTCATTCTCCCAGTTATAGATCAGTGTTGTCGGACATACCACCAGCGCTTTTAATTTTCCATTCTCCTTTTTATAATATTCCATAAATGAAAGCGCCTGTACTGTTTTACCAAGTCCCATATCATCTGCCAGAATACCGCCCCAGCGGATATCTTTCAGGTAATTCAACCATTGATAGCCCGCCACCTGGTAGGGCCGCAGCACCATTTTTAAATGATACGATGGGTCAATCTCTTTTATCTGGTTAAACTGTTTAAGGTTTTCATACTTTTCTTCCAATTGTACCACCAGTTCTTCTTCATCTCTTGTTTCATACAATTCATCTACTACGCTTAGATGATACCGGGATAATTTTAATGTATCCGTTTTTCCTTCTCCCACCCGGAACAATAAAGAATATTTCTTCAGCCATTCTTCCGGTAGTATCCCCAATGTTCCGTCATTCAGTTGTACAAACTGTTGTTTATTGGCCAACGCTCTTTTTACTTCTGCTACGGTTACTTGCTGGTCGCCGAAAACAATATCCACTTTTGCATCAAACCAATCGGTATTGCTGCTGATAAAAATTTTTGTCTGTGGCTTTGATGTATTAAACCGGAAATTTTTCAACGCCTCAAATCCAAAAACCGGCGTCCGCATATCTTTCATCGCATCCACAAATAGAAAGAACCAGTTATTTTTCAATACATCTGTTCCTTTTAATGCCAACGTGCCGGTGTCTTCATTGAATACAAAACTTGAATGAAGATTTTGAAGCTTTTGAATAAATTCATTTTCTTTTTCACGGTTACGGTGCACCACTAATACTTTATCTCCCAGCGGTACTATCAATTCATCCCGGTCCCTGGTTCTTGTTTCATATCCTTTGTAAGAAAATGAAGGTTGAAAAACGAGAAAGTCTCCTTTCTCCATTAAAAACAATTTTACTTCCGGATTGCCATCTTTTATTTCCTGCACCAGCGATTTATCGAAGTCTACTTTATGTTCTTTCGCCAGCGGCATGATAAATCCGTTTAGCTTTTTTTCCCATTCTTCGGCAGGCACACCCATTTTACCGGATGGTAAAAATTTTTCTACTAAATGAATAACATCATTGTTTTTCCACAGGTATGCCTGGTTATTATATAGAAAAAATAAGGGACTTGCTGCTTCGTTATCTCCCAGATCAAATTCAAGGGGACCAGCCTTGACCCTGCAATGAATAGTATAATCAGCCCCTTTAGATACAGGTGTCTTAATAAAAAAGTGCGGCTTTGCATCTTCTGCCTGCAACTGCAACTGCTCCAGGTTATTGGTTTTAAATGTTTTTTTATCCGCTAATAAAAAAATAAAGGGATTACCGGCTGATTCAGTAAATATTTTTTTAAGTTTCGGCAGCATATATTCTGCCATTAGTTCTTTTGTTTCATCTGGTAAATCATCTTCTTCCGCATGAATTATATTTTCCCAGATGCCGGAAAAAGGGGAATTGCGGCTGATATATTTATTAATCTCCGATTCCTGTAGTTTACGTAATAAGGTCAGCAACTCCTGGTCTCCTTCAGGTAAGTTATCCGTATTTACATAACGGCTGATATCCAGTTTTTCAACCGTACCTGTAAATGCTTCATTCGTATCATTCGGCTCACCAATTACAACATCTACCGTAAACTTTGGATAATTTTTCTTATTAAAATTAAAAACTACTCCCAACCGGTGAGAATAGGCAGGTGCCGTTTCTTCCGTCAATTCAGGAGACAGTTCGGTTTCTTTTTCTTTTTGTGGTAATAATACTGGTTTAGGCGTAGTAGCGATTTGTGCAACTCTTTTAATGCTGGTATCCAATACCCTTAAAAAAGGTTTTGCATCTTTATAGGCAAATTCAAACTTACCCTTTATATCATCCTTTAACGAATACCCATAAATTTCCAGCAACTTATTCTTCTCTTTATCCCAGTTTCTGATCGTATCAAAATAGTTAGTTCCATGAGTATTCACCAACTGTAAAAAAACAATCAGCTTTGGTAAACAAAGCAGATGTTCTTCATCTTCATAATCGCAACTTGTATCAAAATTCCTTTCTTCATTTTTACGGATGATGACTTTATATTCCTTTCCTTCCAGCTTTACAGATGCCTTTACCACTTCATTTTCTGCAAATTCAATGTTGGCTTTATTAGTCCGTAAAAATGCTTCTGCTTCAATAAATAATTCCGGCGAGGAAAGCAACCGTAGTGTTTTAAGTTCTATTGCTTTCATCTTGGCAACTGTATGCCGCTGGTCATAGACTACTTCTTCTGCCTGTAAATGGCCGCGGTCTATCAGGTCCTGCAACTGAAACATGGCGGCTGCCTCATGCCGGCAAATATCGCCAAGGTTGTAAGGGCAGGCACAACGAAGTGATGTTGATTTTGGATCTTTAAATTTCTGGATATAAACTTTGTAGTAAGTAGCGTAGCTATCATCTTTTACCCGGAACACAGCTGAACCAAACAGGTCGTCATATTCTACCAGTTCTACAAAACCAATAGCATGAATTTTTTTGCCTCTGCGGATTACTTCATCCGTTCCATGGGTATAAACGTATTTAACAAGGTGCGGTAATGCCAAGTGATCTGGGATTTTTAGGTATATGAATTACGAAATAATATTTCGTGTTTCAATAAAGATTAATCGGCAAATGTAAAAGAATGTACAGCGTATTTCCTCGTAAATCAGAAGAAATAATAAATAAATTTTATTGGTAATAAGTAAAAGAAAAAATGAGTATCTTGTTCCGTTTTTTTAGTCCTCCGCTATTTCTACAAACCCATAGTTTTTGATAAACTCCTCGTACTCCTGTTGAAAATTTTTCTTTTGGTGATGGTTCTCCTGATCATAAATATATTCTCTTACTTTCTGTACTTGTGAGTGACTGACAGAAACGGCAAAGTATTCTTCCTGCCACTGAAATTTTGATGGACTAAGTTTTTGTTTATTTATCCAAAAAGAGCTTTCGCCTTTAATTAACTGTAGCAGTTTGCTGATAGTTTGTTCATTTGATAATGAAACCAAACAATGAATATGGTCGGTAAATCCATTTACACAATCAAGATATATTTCTTTTGCTTTGGCATTTTCCTGATGTGTTCAAAAACAGTTTGCCTTATTTCTTTTGTCAGAAATGGATATCTGTTTTTGGTGGACCATACCAGGTGAATCCACACTTTAATATAGGGCATATTGAATTGTTTTGTTCATCCGAATTTACAATTATCTATCAACTTGCAAGCTCTTGATACAGGTTAAATTCTTTGAAGGACGTTTGGCTAAAGCCAATACAGGGAGGTTCATTCTTAGTGTCCGGGGTTAAAACCCCGGGCTATTGTTTGCCATTGGCTATTGTTTGCCATTGGTTATTATTTGCCGCAGGCCATTATTTGCCGCAGGCTATTATTTGCCACGGCCTTCAGGCCGTGGATACCTTTACAGATGAATTGGCTTTAGCCAAATAAATTAAAGGAGTTTATTTTGCAATTAATTTCCCATCAGTGTATAAAGGCAACACATTAGCCACATCATTGGTTAGGCAAAATTTAATGTCTTCTATTAAACCAAATCTTTCCACCAGGCGATGATAATGAGTAAGCTTGGGAGCAAACTCAATGATATCATTTTTTTGGCGGGTGTACATTGTTGCTGCCATCAGGGAGCTGTCGCAGTGAACAGTAAAATATTTTTCAATCCGGTTAATAACTGCTCCGGCAAATAAAGTGTCTTCCAGATTGAACCGGTCTTTCCATCCTGCACAACCAAGCACTACATTCTTTTGTTTTGAAAGCAGAAAATCGCAGACCGCAGAAAGATTGGGAAATGAGCCGGCAATAATGGTGTCCGCATTATTATCTAATGCCATTTGCAACAATCTTGTTCCATTGGTAGTAGTGAGTACCAGTGTTTTGTTTTCAATAAAACTCCGGGGGTACTCCATGGGCGAATTACCATGCTTAAGTCCTTCGGCAATGATTCCATCCCTTTCGCCTGCAGCAATGCCACCAATTTTTTTACTGATTTCAATGGCTTTGGGAACAGAATCAACAGGTATTACACATTTAGCACCGTTATATAATGCCGATGCAATAGTAGAAGTAGCGCGAAATACATCTATGATAACAACAACACTGTTGCTCAGATCATATAAATGTAATAAGGCGGGAGAGAGCGATGTATGAAGGGTAGGTTTATTAGTCATAGCTGATGGTAAAAATAATGGAACACAAATTAAACCATTTGATTCTTTACTTTATTTAACAACTTTTTCCCTTTATCACTTTCTGCAAACTCTTTAATAGTTTTATTTCGTTTTTCGAGCAAATGCTTTAGGTAATTGGTAAGATATAGCTTATTTAACCATTGTCCCGGTATTCCATATGGCGTTTCAAAATAAAAAAGATCAATCTTGATGGTGCCATTATCACAAGGTTTAAAATAATGCTCATGCCTCATTACCGTAAAATCTCCGCTTACCTGCTCACTAATAAACATTTCCGGTTTTTTCATTTCGGTTATCTTAACCCGTAGTAACCTTGTTTTAAATACATGTTTTGCTTTCCAGGTCACCGTCTCTTCTTTTTCAATCAATCCAAATCTTATTCCTGAAACAGCTTCTTCTTTATACGCCTGCATAGATTCGCGGTGTAGGTCTATATTTCGACTGAGGTCAAAAACCATATTAACCGGTGCAGCTATAAATGTTGTAAGATGAATCGTTGGCATTTACACAAGTTTGAAATACAATTTTCAATTTGAACATACTAAAATCAACCGGCCAGAAATTTTATTCCCTTTTGGATTAAAATTTATATAGGGCAGATTGATTCTCGTCTGACCCCGAAAGGGTTTGGTAACGGGTTAAGAGAAAGGAATTTTTGAAACCTTTGCCTGCAATAATTTATCCCTCACCTTAATGTAAATATCCGAATCAATTGCTGCATATGGTGTTTGTACATATCCCATTCCTATTGCTTTTCCCAGACTGGGCGATTGGGTACCCGACGTAACATGACCAATTGTTCTTCCTTCAAAATCCTTTATTTCATAACCGTGTCTTGGTATTCCTTTTTCGATCATTTCAAAACCGACCAGCTTTTTTACTACGCCTTCTTCTTTCTGATTGGCAAAAAATTCTTTGGATGTAAAGTCTTTGGTAAATTTTGTTATCCATCCCAGGCCCGCTTCCATGGGTGAAGTTGTATCATCAATATCATTTCCATATAAGCAAAAACCCATTTCTAACCGAAGTGTATCCCTGGCACCCAGACCAACTGGTTTCATTCCCTGTGGTGCACCAGCAGCAAAAATGGCATCCCATATTTGTTCTGCCGCTCCGTCCTTATTTTCAAAATAAATTTCTATTCCTCCGGCACCGGTATAGCCGGTTGCACTCACTATCACATTATCAACTCCGGCAAATTTTCCTCTTGTAAACGTGTAATATTTCAAATTCAAAATATCCATCTCCGTCAACGATTGCAAAATTTTTGTGGCATTGGGTCCTTGAATGGCCAACAAGCATGTTTTATCAGAAATATTATGCATCTCAGCATGGTGTGTATTATGCTTATATATCCAATTCCAGTCTTTTTCTATATTGGAAGCATTCACCACCAGCATATATACTTTATTCTCTTCAATACAATAAACCAGTAAATCATCAACAATACCGCCGTCTTCATTTGGCAGGCAACTGTATTGTGCCTGTCCCGCTTTTAATTTAGCAGCATCATTACTGGTTACCCGTTGAATAAGTTCAAGCGCTTTTTCGCCTTTCAGGATAAACTCACCCATGTGACTTACATCAAACACACCCGCATTTTTTCTAACCACCGCATGTTCATCATTAATACCGGTGTATGAAATTGGCATATTATAACCGGCGAACTCCGCCATCTTAGCTCCAAGCGCAATGTGTTTTTCCGTAAAGGGTGTATTTTTCATGCAGACAAAATTGTCCGCAAATGTAACCAAATTGGTTTTACCTTTTCCATCAGGGTTATCATAAAAAAGTAGCTCAATGAATCCTTAAATAACCGATAAAAGACTTTCAGATCACCGGTTTGCACCTTAAGGTTGACCTATTTACCACTTTACTTTATTATTCCTTCATAACCCCCAAAAAACAAATGGCTTCTTTTTACGGAAGCCATTTTGTTTCCCGCATTGCGCCGGGACTTCAACCAAATTTATCAGTGATCATAACTGATTACTCTGGTAACTTTCCATTGCCCGTTTTTTAGCTGCCAGACCATAATATTTTTAAATGTGCCACAGTCATTCTTTCCATTTTCCAGGTGGCAAAACCGGTGAAGGCAGGCTTCTATAGCACCATAATCTTTGATAGGATAAACTTCCAGGCTGCCTTTTACCAAATCTCTTCTTAAACCGGTTGTTTTATTAGTAGAAAATAATTTTTTGAAATTTTCCATTGTTTGTGCGTACCCGGTCAACCCGCCTTTGTCATGATAAAATTCGAGGTCTTCTGAAAAAACTGATTGAAGCTTTTCAAGATCATGTGCATTAAACGCAGCAAACATAACACTATCCATATGCGCTATCTCATCATATAATTCTATAAAAACTCCGGAATTTTTCTTCTGCTCCGAAGTCATCAACAATTGAGAATCAGAACAGCCAACAATAGAAAAACATACAAACAATACAAGGATCAGCAGGCGAAAATTTGTTTTCATATTTTTTTTATACTAATTTAACTGTCAGACTAAAACCATTCTACCAGTGAAGACACCGGCGAAGGACCTCCGGCAAATGAACTTCTATCACTTTTCGTATTTTTTTTCGTCTTCAAAACAATTGGCTTTTTCTGTTTTTCTTCCTCATTCATTTTTTTTAATTCTTCTTCCAGTCTTATCTTTTTTTCCTCCCGGGTTTCTATTTTGCCGGGTTTATTTGTTTTATTACTGTCGGCTTTCTGATAACGGTAATCATTATCAGGCTGAGTGTTTATCGTTGTTCCGTTCGGGTCTTTTAACTCATCGTTTATTCCCATTATATAATCCACATCGGAACGATATCGGAAATCACTTTCGTCATTATTAATTTCAACGCCGGTTATCCTGTTTCTCCTGCCGCCCTTCTTCACTTGTATGTTAATAGAATTAAGCTTATCCGTTACTGATTTATTAAACCTCAGTTTTTTTCCGACGGGTACCTGTATCTCAATCTCTATATTTTGTCCGCGAAATTTGCTTTCCTTACCAATGGCGTATCCGTTTGCAATGTCAAGCACACTATCCCTTGATACTGCAGTAAATTGAATTTTTTCAGCTCTTAGTGAAGCATCTTCATTCGTTCTTCCAAAACTGTATCTTTTTACAAACACCCGGTATTGATCATCTGTACTTGTTTTCACATTAAATTGAACAGCGGCTATTTTCAATGTATCAGACGAAAGGTCCCAACCATCCTTGCCATCATTCATCCAGCCAAAGCCTCCGCTGTATTCCAGTTCCGGTTGGGATACTTCAACAATCATTTTACCATTGGCGGGTTGAGTAACCGATACAGAAGTATCCACATGTTCATATTCCCGGAAATCTTTTACCATACTGGAAACAAATAATGTCATTGCCACCCAGCCAATAGCCCACAGACCACCAAACGTCCAGCCGAGATAATTGTTTCTTGATTTTGCTTTAATGATGCGGCGTACAAGCCAGGTAATAAAGCCTATTAATGGAACTACAAGAAAAAATAGTACTGTGCCCCATGCAAAGATTTGCTGCCATTTACTTGTCCATAGGAAATTATTAATCGGCCACCAGGCTATGCCACCAAATAACAATGCAATTAATGCTACAAATAAAGAGAGTGTAATAACACCGGCAATGAAAAGAAAAAATACTTTAAACAGTACTGCTATCGCATGACCCAGGCCACCACTGGTGCGGCGAACTGTTGTATTTACATCTGAAGCAAAAGCTTTTCCTCTTGTTCCTGCAAATTCTTTTGCTTTGGTGCTTATATTTTGTGCAGACTCTTTTACTTCTTCACTCCAGCCCTTCATCCGGTCTTTCATATTATCCATTCCCTCCTTTACATTCTGGCGTATACGGTTTACATCCACTTTTTCACCCCGCATTTCCATTTTCTCATAATCACTGTTTGCCTCAGGCAATACAATCCATAATATGATGTAAGTAAGCATGAATGTGCCGGTAAGGGAGCCGAAGCCTATATTCAATGCCAGGTCAAAGTCCGTATTCCATCGAAAACCGCTGAGGATCCTGATTAATACATTCAGTAAAATCGGTGCGGCAAAGATTATCCGGATATTGGATGCCTTTTTATCAAAATATGCACCAAGTCCTCCGGCTACTCCGCCTAACACTTTGTCATCAGGATTTCTATATAGTCTTTTACCACGGTATCCTTCCAGATCTTTGGGTGGCAACACAATCCATAAAATGATATAAGCCAGGAAGCCAATACCTGTACCAAATCCAATAATGGCAAATAATAAACGGACAACCGCAGGATCAACATTAAGATAAGTTGCAATTCCACTACAAACGCCACCGATAAACCTGTCATTGCTATCACGGTATAAACGGCCCCGTGGTTTTTTTTCGTTATAAGTACTATTTTGCTGGTTGCTCTGCTGAGAGGCAGAAGCCGTTGTTGCCGAAGAAACATTTTCTTTTTCTTCAGCTTCAAAATCTTCTACCGTTCCCATTGATGTTATCACTTCATTTACATCCAGGTCGGTTACAGCATCAGCACCTTTACGGATTTTCTCCTGTAGTAATTCTGAAATGCGGCTTTCAATATCGTTAATGATTTCATCACGGCTTTCTTCATTGGCAAAGTAGCGGCGCAAACTTTCAATGTAAGATTGCAATTTTTCATAAGCAGAATCCTCAATCGGGATTACCCGTCCGCTTAAGTTGATGTTGATAATCTTTTTCATGTTATAATTATTTGGTTGAAGTTGGTCTTTTTTTTCTCTATTGAATTTGGACGAAAGAGAATATATAGATTAATTATTATTCAATGGTTCGTCAACTTTTTTGCTGGTCAGTGCATTTACTCCGTTTGATAGTTCGTTCCAGGTCTCCTGCAATTCTTTATAAAAACTATTGCCTTTTTCTGTGAGTGAAAAATATTTACGTGGCGGGCCCGAATTACTTTCAACCCAGCGATAGGTAAGCATTTCTGCATTTTTCAACCGGGTAAGCAACGGGTACAACGTGCCTTCCAGTATCTGCAGATTGGTACCCCGCATCTCTTCCACAATATCGCTGGGATATGCTTCTCCCCGCCGAATGATGGAGAGAATGCAAAACTCAAATATGCCTTTCCGCATTTGACTTTGTGTATTATCTATATTCATAACAAATGCCCTCCTTTCCTCATCCATCGAGGTTTGATTTTTTGAACATTATTATTTTTTTGCTGCGTCATAAGACCCATTTTAGTAATATACTTTTCAATTCTACCCTAAAGATAGGGTGATATTTGGTACTATGCAAACTAAAGTACCGGTTTTTTTAGAGTAACGGCGAAAAAAATTTCTATTTTTGCCCTGAAACACATGCTGGGAAAGGGTTAACCTATAAAAAATAAGCAATTTTCTGCAACCGGACAGTTTTTATAAATGGCAAAATAACTGGACAAGCAGTCCTTATTGGCAGCTTTTGGGTTACTTTGCTAATGCGTTTATTCATCTTTCTAATATTTTTAATAATATCCCAGATCTCCTGTTCCGATAAATACCAGGCTTTCAGAAGCCAATATCAATTTAAAAGCCCAACCGGAAAACCCGATTACAGCGATTTAAATTATTGGGCGGCACATCCCTGGAAATGGGACCCTTCAGATAGTGTACCATTACCCCTTCGGAATGAATTCAAAGACTCTCTCGCGGATGTTTTCTTTTTGCATCCAACTACGTATACCAGTCAAAAAAAAATGAAAGACCAGAATGCTGCTATTGATGATGACTATACGAATGCTAAAACAGATTATTCAACTATATTATACCAGGCCAGCGTATTTAATCAGCATTGCCGTGTGTTTGCACCCAGATACCGGCAAGCTCATATCACCAGCTTTTTTATGAGTGATAAAGAAAAGGCTGCCGAAGTATTTAAACTTGCATACGAGGATTTGAAAACAGCGTTTGAATACTATTTAAAAAACTGGAATAACGGAAGACCTATTATCATTGCCTCCCATAGCCAGGGAAGTTTATTGGGCGAACAGCTATTGAAAGAATTTTTCGAAGACAAAGAATTAAAAAACAAATTGGTGGTTGCCTATATTATCGGCTGGCCGGTGCCGAAAGAATATTTCAAATCGCTGAAAATGTGTAGTGATTCTTTACAAACAGGCTGCATCTGCAGTTGGCGAACATTAAAAAATGGGTTTATTCCTTCTTATGCCACCAAAGAGAATGGCAATTCCTATGTTACCAACCCTCTTACCTGGACAACAGGTAATGAATATGCTTCTAAAAAGCTGAACAAAGGAAGTGTCTTAACAAAATTCAATACCATATATCAACAAACAACGGATGCCCAAATTAGTAACGGGTATTTGTATGTAAAAAAACCAGGATTTCCGGGTAGTTTTTTATACGTCGCCAGAAATTATCATATTGCCGATATAAATTTATTTTACCTGAATATCCGGGAAAACATACAACAACGTATAACTATGTTTGCGAAGAAGTAATTTTAAGGAATGGCATCTACCCGTGTTTTTATATATCAACTATTAAATCAAAAAAAAAATAGCTGGCTGGTTATTGCCATAGCTACCATCAGTAAATCAATATTGGTTGCGTTTTTTTCCAATTATGAAACAGATAAATCTTATTACCTCCTGCTGGCAAAAAACCTGGCGGCAGGAAAAGGGTTTACAATTCCTTATACTTTTTTGAGCAACCCGGGAATCACAGAAAATATTTATCTGCCTTCGGCCACCTCTCCCCTATATTCTTTGCTGGCAGCACCACTGTTAAAACTATTTCCGGATAATTATTTTCTTGTTTCCTGGCTGATTGAATCTTTCTCCTGGTTGATGCTTTTTATTGTACTTAGGAAAATATTGTTGCTACTCACAGCAAATTATTTTTGGACAAATATTTTTATACTTTTTTCCGGGCTCTTTCTGTATAATGTTGAACTAAGTTCTTCACCTAAAGATGTAATGGCCATTGCCTTGTTATTTTTGGCTTTGTTCAGGTGTATTCGTATTGGCACCACCGGAAATCACCCTTCAGTTAGTTATCTGGCAACTACAGGCCTTCTGTTCATTCTTCCCGGTCTGATGAAATTAACCTACCTGCCCCTTGCTATAGTTTTTCCTTTGTCGTTGCTATTTATTGGGTTGCTTAAAAAAGAAAAGCAGCTACTACGTTCAGGATTTATTACACTCCTGCTTTCTATACTTCTTGTAGCCGGTCATTATTTCTATTTTTTGGCATTAGATAACCAAACAAATGTTCTCTTTCCTGATTTTTATTCCCAACGATGGTCAATGGCAAAAAGTGACAACGATTTTGTTCCAGGATTCTTCCCGGAGAATTTACGGATGATGTATCCCTTTATCCCGGCTTCTGTTATAAACCTTGATTTGCTGGGTGTACAGATTAAATCTCAGTTGTTTTCTATTTATCCTGTTTATGCAGTAGTACTTCATGCCATTAATTTTATCGGTCTTGCAATTTTTATTTTTACATTTTTTTATTTATTAAAAAAATATTTCCGTAAACCAATTTCAAACCAAATTAGTTTCCTTCTTACAGGAATGTTCATCTCTCTTTCCACGATTACCATTTTGTCTGTTATTTCGGTACTATACCGTACTATTGAATATAAAGGGAGCAACGCATCCTGGACTTTTGTTTATGAAAACAGGCATTTTCTTTTTCCTATTATTTTTCTTCAACTATGTTTATTTGTTTTTCTTTTTTCAAGAATCCAAAAAACTGTTTTTACCCAAAGGTCCCGAACATTCTTTTTAATTATTCTTTCAGTCAGTTTTCTGCATGGCGCCTATTTCCTAACTAAAAAAATAATCGGCTTTTCATCATCTAATCAAAAAAAGAATTCTGTAAACCGGTTAGTAACTGCTATGGCAGATAGTAGTAAAAAAGTAAACCCGGATTTTAATGTATGGCTGGCTACGGAGACACCACATTTAGATTGGTATGCCAAACTGAATAATCAACAGGTGATGACTGGTCTTGTATCCCTAAATGATAACTCTTTCCGGCTGCCACCTAAAACAATACTGCTAACAGCGATTGCGTATGAAGACACTGCCGCTATCAGCACTTATCTACGAAAGCCCGGTGTATCGCTTTATCGTAATTATGATAATGTCTATTTGGTTTACAGGGAAAAGTCAGTTCCATAATCTCTTTTAGGGCTTCGCCTTTGAAATATCTGCTTGTTGAATATTTAGTCAGAGAAATTCAACCCGCTTTTTGTATTTATACGATGAAATCAGTACCTTTTATAATTATTAATCATCTAAATTTTATTATTATGAAACCAAAACAACTTCTTTTTATCGGGTTGCTCATTTCATCTCTTTTCTTTTTATCCTGCGGAGGAAAAGATAAAAAAAGCGATGACAAACCAGCTGTTGAAACAACCACAAAAACAACTACAAGTAATGATGATGGAATGGTACCGGCAATCGATACCGCTACGCTGAAGGACGAAGCTTCTATTCTTGCTGCAATGCAGAAAGTAACGGATGCAAGGATTGCCGATGAGAAAAAACAAAAAGAAGACCCTAACTATGCCGGGCATTACCTTGATCTTACAAAACTTTACACCGCCGTATTAAAAGCATCTACTGCCTATTCCAAAACGCTTACCGATCCGGCAAAAGCTGTTGAGTTTTCAAGTAAAGTCAGTGCCATTTCTGATAAAATGTATGCGAAATAATAAAAGATGTTGAGGCTTTATTTTATCAAAGGCTGTCTCCAAATTTAAATATTGCCGGGAAGACGGTAAGTCGGGAAGAAAATAGTAGTTGAATTTCAATACTTACCGTCTTATCGCCTTACCGGCATTTATTATTGAATTGACTTTTAACAGCCTCTTGATGTTTTTCGTATTGATTTAAAACTCTGCACTCCCCGGTGTTCTTGGAAAAGCAAT
>JANMLJ010000528.1:0-9931 GCA_031372465.1 Chitinophagaceae bacterium
CGCATTTTTTCACTTAATACTGCAACCGTCCATGTATTTGCAGAGACATCATATATATCAACCTGGTCTGAGAATACCGAGCCGCCGGACCAATGACCATCTTCCGCATGCACACCACCTGCAAATACAACTTTATTGCCGGCTGACCCTGCAGCAATCTCGGCCCTGTTTACACTGAGGTTCGCAACAGTCCAGGTATTGGTAACGGCATCGTAAATATCTATGGTGGATGATGTTCTGTTTGCATCTTTATATCCACCTGCAAAAAATATTTTATTACCAAGAACAGCAGAGGAAATTCCAAATCGTGCCTCGCTGAGTTCAGCTATTGACCAGGTATTGGAGACCCTATCATATATATCTACTCTTGATGATGCAGGGGTAGATCCGGGAATATTATAATTCCCCCCGGCAAATAATATTTTATTTCCTGCGGAAGCAATGGTCAAAGACGACCTGGTCTGTGAAAGTGTTCCAAAGGGAACCAGTTGAGCATTAGTAAAGCCTCTGTTTCCAGGGTTACAGGTGGTAGGTAATGCTGCAATTACATTTACTACTAAAGTATCTTTTGAAAACAAACCTCTGGCATCTGTTACTTTCAATTCAAACTGGTATATACCCTGTACAAGATTTGTAACCTGTGTTTGCATAACATTTACATTGGCAATTGTAAATGATAAAGGTCCTGAAATTTTCGTCCATGCATAACCGGTAATATTATTATCCGGATCAGTGGAGCTGCTGCCACTTACTGTTAGTGTATTCGTTGGCAAAGTAATTATTTGGTCTGCACCTGCATTGGCAACAGGTGGCCGGTTGGGTTGTGATTTGTCGTTAACGGTAATTTGTAGGGTATCTTTTGCCGATAGCCCGCCATTATCTGTTACTTTTAATTCAAAAAAATAAATACCAGGAACAAGCGTTTTAGCATTTGTTGTTGAATCAGCTGGTTTAAGGATAGTAAAAGAAGCAGGGCCGGAAATTTTTGTCCACAGAAAACTGTTTATTTTGCCATCGGGGTCATTGGATGCACTGCCATCCAACGAAACGCTATCGATTGGTAAAGTGATAACCTGATCGGGTCCTGCATTAGCTATTGGTGGGTTGTTTGTACCACAATTTTCACATGAATGTTCTTTTTTGCAGGAGAGAAGAAATAACAATCCGGTAAGTAATACAAAAAATATATATTTCAAAAACGTCTTCATGATCTTTTTTTTAAATCTCATTATGTGTCAGACGCTCTGCGAGACGTCAGACACAAGTTAAAACTCCAGCTTCCACACTTTAGACAGATTATTTCCACCTAACCCTTCCGACATATAGATCTTATTACCCGCTCCGATAATTGACTGCCGCCAGCCAATTCCTACCGGCCCGGGAGTCGCAATAGTACAAACTGACCAGACCTTTGTATTGATGTCATACAGTTCCACATTAAAAGTCAATCCCCCGGAGTAATATGATAGACCAGGTAAAAAAACAATTTTGTTATTGATAACAGCTCCGTTAAAAGGGGTGATTGATAAAGGATGAAAACTTCTGCTGTTGCTATTTACATCATAGATCTCAACTGTATTGTTATTTGTAATATCGCCATTAGCATCAAAATATGACCCTCCGCCAGCCCAGAAAATTTTATTATTTGCCGCAATCGAGACATGCCCCCAACGGGGTTCTGTCATGGTTATCCCCGACCAGCTACTTGAAACCGCATCATATATATCCACGCTGTTTGAAACTCCTCCCGCAGAATTGATAAGTCCTCCGGAAAAATAAATCTTGTTACCCAGGGATGTCACCGACATATCTGCCCTGGCTTCATTCAATGTTCCCGATGACCAATTATTTGCAGAAACATCAAGGATATCAATTTTATCACCAAAGGGGTCGTACCCGCCGGCAAATACAATTTTGTTTCCGGAAGCGCAGGAAGCAAGTCCCGCTCTTGCCGTTCTTAACTCGGCAATAGACCAGGTATTGGAAGAAGCATCGTAAATATCGACTCTTGATGCACCATTATAAAAACCATCAGTGAAATAAATTTTATTACCCTGTGTAACTGCCACGAGTGCCAGCCGCGGCATACTTAATTCTGCTGTGGTCCAGCTCTGACTCACCATATCATAGATATCCACCCTGGAAGATCCGATTACTGTTGGGGAAAACTGTGTAGCCCCACCGGCAAATAATATTTTGTTTCCGGCCGTTGCAGCACAAACATATTCACGGGGAATGGATAATGTACCGATAGATACAAGCTTCCCGCAGGATTCCTTCACAGTAACTTCCACTGTATCTTTCGAAAAAAAGCCTTCCGTATCTGTTACTTTTAATTCGAACCGGTAAACACCCAGCTCCAGGTTTGTAGCCCGTGTTTGCGCGAGACCAGCATTTGTAATAGTATATGATGTAGGGCCAGCAATTTTTGACCACAAATAACTTATGATATTATTATCCGGATCCGTAGATCCGGAACCGTTAAGATCCGTAATATTGGATGGTCTTATAACCGTATGATCTGCCCCTGCATGTGCTACCGGTGGCCGGTTGATTTGTCCCGGATCTGTTACAATAATAATAACAGTGTCTTTTGAAGTGAGGCCTCTATTATCAGTCACTCTTAATTCAAACTGGTAAACTCCAGCCAACAGGTTTTTAACTAAAGTCTTTGCACTTGTAACATTAACAATTGAAAAAGTCAAGGAACCGGAAATTTTGATCCATTGAAAACTGTTTATTGAACCATCATGATCCACCGATAAACCGCCATCGAGCGTTACACTGTCTTTTGGGAGAATAATGGTTTGATCCGGACCCGCATTAGCTATGGGTGGTTTGTTAGTGTTGCCCGGAAGATTGATACCACAGTTTTCACAGAGTTGGTCTTTTTTACAGGAGGCATAAATTAATATTCCCATCAGTAAAATTAAAGGAACAGTCTTTAATAACAATTTCATGATACTAAAGTTTTTAATGATTAATTAATACCACTACTATAGAAATTTTACTTTTATCGAAACACTGGTACCCTCCAATTGATAATTTAAAGGAAAAGCATGCACATATAAATATGGCGAAACGATGTCATATAGATATGGCCCTGATCCGCCGGGCTGGAACAAAGAGTAGGGTGTTATTTGAATCCAATCGCCCGAAGGCTTAAACTTTATATAAACCTCCCCATTATGCAGGTTTAAATTATAATAGAGGCCGCTTGAATTTTGAAACAGATCAGGTCTGGCCGGCGTACCAACATAAATATCATGCCCCCCTGTGCCATAAAAATCTCCCAGCTCCCATGTGAGCCCGTCAAATATAAATTCACGGCCACTTAATGTATCTGAAACGCTTACAAGCATTGTGTCTTTTGAAATCAAACCTCCCCCATCTGTTACTTTCAATTCAAACTGGTAATTACCCTGCGCCATGACGGTTAGCTGTGTTATCACAATATTTGCATTTGCCATATTGAATGAAGAAGGTCCCGATATTTTTGACCATGTAAAACCGGTAATATTATTATCCGGGTCAGCGGATCTACCTCCATTCAGCACTAATGGATTGTTCTGCAATGTGACTATTTGATCCGGACCCGCATTGGCTACCGGCGGCTTATTTGTACCAGTCGATTGTGGATTGATTCCACAATTATTACATGACTCTACTTTTTTACAGGAGATATTAAATATCATCCCAGCCATTAAAAAGAAAAAGAAAGTTTTCATTATCCGTTTCATATAATAAAAAGAGATTAAAATTGCTTTGTCTCCGAAATTACAATGGCTGATCACTTCATTTTTTTCATTTCGGTCAACTGGTTTTTCAGCAGGGTACATATCCTTCTCCTTCTTGCCAATGCCGCTTACCGTCGGTAAACTGCATTGACTGTTAATGCAGTGTCTTTCACCCTTAATAAGAAAGCAGGCCGGTTTTTACAAATGCGATTATGTAATTTCATAGAACAACTCAACTTTGTGAGCCAACATGATTTTATATTCTCCAACCATTTCCGCCCACGGATAGCCCGGCATGCTGCATTCTGGTTTGCCTGCTGGATATTTTTTTTGCTTTCCTTTTATATTCCCTTTTGTGTGTTTCCAGGATGGAATGCTGAAAGATTTGGCGTTGCTGTTGCAAGGATTGGCCTGTTAAAATGGATGTGGTTACGTTTGATTAATTCCACTATCACTTTTATTCCCCTGCTGGCTTTTGCCTATTCCATTATTTATTTTTTATTGCCCCGGCATTTTTTCAATAAAAAAAATTGGCTCATTACTACAGTTCTGTTTGCGGGGATGCTTATACTTATTCTTTTAACTCAGTATTTCAGTTGGTGGCTGGTAGCCTGGAATGTCGTCAAAGTAAATCCTTCCAGCGTAATGCCTGATCATAACAATATCGTAAACTCAATTAGTAAAATCATTTTATTTAATTATCCCATTGTAGCGGGTTTTGCTATTATCCTTAAAATGATGAAACGGGGCTGGTTGAAACAACAGGAGACCCAACAGATGGCCCGTGAAAAAGCAAAAGCCGAACTGCAATTATTAAAAGCACAGATCCATCCGCATTTTCTGTTCAACACACTGAACAATATTTATTTTTTTACGCTAACAGATCCCAAAAAAGCCCCGGAAATACTGACAAAACTTTCTGACATTCTTCGCTATATTTTAAACGAATGCAGCCAACCGCTGGTTCCATTGCTGAAAGAATTGAAAATGATAGAAGACTATGTGGCATTGGAAAAAATACGTTATGGTGACCGTTTGAAAATGGAACTTGAAATAAAAGGCGATTACAGCCTTAAAATGATTCCGCCTTTGTTGTTGATACCATTAGTGGAAAACAGTTTTAAACATGGTGCCAGTAAAATGCTTGATCAACCCTGGGTAAATCTAAATATTACCATAAAAGATCAATACTTATATTTTATACTGAGTAACAGCCGGCCTGATGAAATAACCCAGTCGCAGCATAATGGTCAAATCGGTTTAAACAATGTAAAAAAAAGATTACAGTTACTATATCCGGCCGCACATGAATTGAAGATCGCAGAAAGCACAAAAAGTTTTGAGGTTTTCATGAAGATCCATTTAGAAGATACGAATATTATTGAAAAAGATGTAAAAACAGAAACCAAAGAATATGCGATGGCATGAGTTTGTTTTTTCCAATCAACCCCGACACCGAAACCGGCGCCACTTGGTGTTCTGGCTGCTGTGGTGGATTTATATTGTCTTCACTATTTTTTTTACCCGGCAAATTGCCTCCCGTGGTACTAATTCCTTCTATCAGCACCAGCCCGGTTTAAATGAACTGGGTTATCTGCAATACTTCCTGCTGGTTTGTATAAAATCTTTTTTACTCCTGCTTACTCATTTACTTTTTTGTTATGTTATAATTTATATTTTATTGCCCAACTTTCTATTGAAAAAAAAATACTGGCATCTGATTACAGGAATATTGATACTATGCATCCTCATCGTTCCAGTGGGATATTTCTTATATTCTTTAGTTTACCCTTTAGTTGACGACCTGTTTACTCTTCATTTGGCTGAACAAAATAAATCCATTGTTTATGCAAGCATCGACGCGGGATTAATAAATGCTATAAAAGTAACCCTGGTAGCTGCTGCCATTACATTACTGAAACGATGGTGGCTGAAACAAAAAGAAAAAGAACAGTTAGAAAAAGAGAAAATAAACGCCGAACTGCAATTACTGAAAGCGCAAATTCATCCGGTTTTTCTATTTAGCACACTCAACAACATTATATCACATGCCCGGGTGGCCTCACCAAAAGCTCCGGAGATGCTGATAAAGCTGTCTGACCTGTTAAGCTACATGCTCTACGAATGTGATGCACCCAAAGTGAAGCTTGAAAAAGAGATTGGTATGATAAAAGAATATATGGCACTGGAAAAGATCAGGCAGGGAGAAAGATTAGAGCTGACCTTTCAAATAAAAGGTAATCTGAATGGTCAATTGATCAGTCCTTTATTATTGCTTCCCTTTATTGACAACAGTTTTTCACATTGCAACAATGAAAGAATGGAAAAAGCCTGGGTAAACCTGGATATAACTATTGATGACAATAATTTATCCATGAAACTAATAAACGGCATGCCTGCAGGAATATACGATGGTACAACTCATGAAGAGGAGTCTCTTGCCAATGTGCAAAAACGCCTTCAGCTATTATATCCCGGCAGGCATGATTTAAAAATAAATGCTGAACAGGAATTGTTAATGGTTCATTTAAATCTTAAATTAGAGGGGGCAACACAGGAAGATCAAACTACTTTTGAAAAAACTAAAACTGTTTTGAGTCATGCCGGAATCTAATAAAATAAGATGCCTGGTAATTGATGACGAACTTCCTTCAAGGGAAATTCTGAAAAAACACATTAACGGTGTGGAAGCCTTAGAGCTTTGCGGTACCTGCTCCAATGCGGTGGAAGCCATTTCTTTTCTTAAAGATCACCGGGTTGATCTGCTTTTTCTCGATATTCAGATGCCACACCTGCTGGGCACAAATTTTATCCGAACCCTTAAGAACTCTCCCAAAGTTATTTTCACTACAGCTTACCGGAAATATGCGGTAGAAGGTTTTGAACTTGATGCCGTTGATTTTTTATTGAAGCCCATCAATTTTGAGCGGTTCTTAAAAGCAGTAAATAAAGTATTGCAAATAAATCTGCAGGCCAATAATGATGTGACAGCAACTTCTGAAAACCATACCGAGTCCGTTCCTCCTTTTTTGTATTTCCGGGCAAACCGTAAAATGGTAAAAGTGCTTTTCAATGATATTTTGTACATAGAAGGATTGAATGATTATATTAAGATCATCACCACCAGTAAAACCATCATAACAAAACACCTGCTGGCATCACTGGAAGAAATGTTGACACCCAGTGAGTTTGTGCGGATACACAAATCATTTATTGTTGCAATAAATAAAATTGAAAGTTTTAATGCCGACTCGGTAGAAATCGGGAAAAAAGAAATTCCTATTGGCCGGTCATATAAATTTAATGTGAATAAAATCCTTAGTTCGTCTGCCGCTTCATGAACTTTCAAAACAGGCACTTTACAGGTTTTGAAAAAAATATTGGTACAGGCTCTCATTGGCTGCAGGTAAAAACAAAAATTATTTTACAGTTTTTAAAAATAACAACCAAATATTTACCTGCTTTGAGAAAAGTCTCTAAGCCAGGATGGCTTATATTTATTTTTTTCACTCTATATATCTCCGTTTCCTTTGCACAAAGCGGCATTATAAAAGGCCTGGTAAAAGATGAAGAAACAATTTTGCCAGCCGCTACAGTTTCTGTTGCAAACAACATTGCTGTCTCCAATTCAAATGGTGAGTTTTCTATTGTAATAAATCCGGGTACTTATTTCCTCGTTGTTACTCATGCAGGGTATAAAAAATCTGAACAGGAAATTATTGTAAAGCCCAACGAAACACAAACGGTAACAATAAGCATGATAAGAAAAGAACAGTTGGGTGAAGTAGTGATATTGGGTTCCCGTTCTGTTAAAAAAAGAAGTAATTTGAACACACCTGTTCCAGTGGATCGCATCACCTCAAAAGAATTAATACAAACCGGTCAGCCATCATTGATTCAAATGTTGAATTTTACAGTACCATCATTTAATACTTCCAGGCAAAATTTATTTGAGCCGGTAACATTTCGTGGGCTCGGTCCTGATCATTTGCTGATCCTGATGAATGGCATTCGCTATCATAACCCTGCCGTGTTAAATCAAGGTAGTATTAAAGGCACTTTGGGTCGCGGTGGAGTTGGCAATGATTTGAATTCTATTCCTTTCTCAGCTATCGAAAAGATCGAGATACTCCGCGATGGCGCCTCCGCTCAATATGGGTCGGATGCTATAGCTAGTGTAATGAATATTGAATTGAAAAAAACTACAGGAAAAACACTCATTAACCTTCAAACCGGTCAACATTATAAAGGAGATGGAGAAAATTTTGTATTCGGAATTAACCATGGGATTCCTATTGGAAAAAGACGGCCGGACCACCGGGAGGGATTCCTTAATTTCTCAGGAGATTTCCTGTTCAGGAACCTGACACACCGTGGCGGCGAATACCTGGGGACGGTATATTATATTATACCTTCTACTGCTTCTCAGGCAATACGGGAACTTACCATCGCACTCGACAATACTAAAATCCGGGAAAGGGGTTTTAACAGAAAAACACCGGTCAGTAATGATGGTAGTATTCAATTAACCAGTTCCGGTTTTTTAATCAATGGAGGTTACCCTATCAACAGTAAGATGAAGTTTTTTTGCACGGGAGCCTTGAATTACCGGCATCCGGTTTACACCGGTCTTTACCGCTTTCCGAAAAATACAAACCAGGTGAATAAAGCATTATATCCTGATGGTTTTAAAGTAAAGATATATACCCCTTCCTGGGATTTGTCGGGAATAGCTGGCTCAAGAGGTGAAACAAATAAAGGATGGCATTGGGAATTCAGCAGCGCATATGGAAGTAACAATGTTTCTTATGAAACAAGAAACACAAACAATGCCTCCCAATTTGCACAGGGCAAAAATGCACAGACAGAATTTAATTGCGGAAGCCTTTTATTTAAACAACTAACCAATTCCATCAGCTTTGCAAAAGATTTTGCAAAAAAAATAAATGGAATCAAAATTTTTAATCTTGGTTTTGGGGGTGAATCACGACTTGAAAATTACAGGATCAAAAAAGGCGAAGATGCGTCCTGGAAAAACTATGATACTACAAACAAAACACAAGGAGGCTCGCAGGGGTTTTCTGGCTTTAGTGACTCCAATACTGCAAAGGCAAATCGGAACATGATTGCAATGTATGTTGACCTGGAAATAGATATTAATGATCATTTGCTTATTGATATAGCCAGCCGATACGAATACTACAGCGACTTTGGCAACAACCTTGCCGGTAAGCTGGCCATGTGTTATAAATTATCTTCTGCATTTTCTATACGTGGCTCACTAAGCAATGGTTATCATGCCCCCGCTCTTCAGCAAATTTATTATAGTTCAACCGCACCTGCCTGGAAAAATGTTCCTGGGGGTAGTATCCCTATACGGCTCGGCACATTCAGCAATAATAGTGCAGTGGCCCAGGCTTTCGGTGTAAAACAATTACAGCCGGAAAAGGCAGTGAACCTGAGTGGTGGAATTACATCAACCATTTCACAGCATATTAGTTTGACAGTTGATGCTTATTGGATACAAATTAAAAACCGGATAGTACTCAGCGGAAGATTTGATAGAACCACCAATTCGGATGTAGAAAGAATACTGCAAAACCGTCCTGAAGTTGACCAGGTGCAGTTCATTACTAATGCCATCAATACAAAAACCAGTGGGATAGATATTGTAATGAATGGAAACTGGAAGGTTTGCAAAGCAAGTTTAGGGTTAATGCTGGCAGCAAATTTCGCCCGGACAAATATTTTCGGGCCCATTCAAATTGCCGATAATCTTAAAGACACTTCAACTAATACAAATACATTGTTTAACAGAGAAGAAAAAGAAAAGATTGAAAATGGACACCCGGGAAGTAAAATAATTTTATCAGCAAATTATAAAAAAGGGAAAGTGGAAATTTTAATCCGTAACACAAGATTCGGAAAAACATCTGCTGTCTTTAGTTCAGCAGACAAATCACGGGATGAATTTTTCTCCGCAAAAATTTTAACTGATGTCAGCATAAACTATTCGCCAAAACCCTGGCTCATTATTACGGCCGGTGCCAATAATATTTTTGATGTGTATCCTGACCGGTTAAAAAATTACCTGAACACAACAGAAGGAATTTTAATTTATAGCAATGAGGCCATGCCATTTGGATATAATGGAGGATATTATTTTTTGAATATGTCTTTCAATTTCTAAAATG
>JANMLJ010000576.1:0-5888 GCA_031372465.1 Chitinophagaceae bacterium
TGTTCTTTTGACAGGTTTCTTGCAAAAGTATAACCGGTGATAGAACATTCATGAAATGAAATAACAGATGAACCTTCCTGAGAAGCCTTTTTGGCAAGGCGTTCAATAACAGAAAGATTATAAATTTTGTCGCCGCTTTTATGCTCAAATTGTGCAGTCGATATTTTTATTTTTTCCATATACTGATTTCTTTGTAAAATTTATTTCTGCACTTGTCCATCATCTGCAGGAATAGTTGGTTGAAATTAAGGGCTAAAGTTGAAAATTGTTTAAAGAATCATCCTTACAAATCCACTTTAATTCCAAATACGGGAATTATGCCCAGTAAATAAGTATATTTTATTTGCCGGGTAGCTGGGTCATAAGATTGCCTGACAGGATTTTTCCTGTTGGTGCAGTTTTGCACACCTGCGATCAGGCTGGCAGTCTTATGTGCATATTGTATTTTCCATTCTGCCTGCAGGTCCATGCGAAAAAAATCAGCCAGTTTCTCTCCATAGATCCTGGAATTATCGAGTACAGTAGTTCGTTGAAGAATGGACTGTGGGAGATTGATGGGGGTAACACGGGCCCCCCCAGTGTAACCTATTTTAATATCTGCTCCGATCGAGGAGCTTCGTTTGCTTTTTAAATTCCATTCTTTACCCAGCAGGAAAGTAAAATTGGAGTTGGAATTATACCTTGTACTACGCCAGATATTATCGGATGGCAGGTAAGTGGATTGATAAAGGCTTATTGTACTGAGCAGGTAAAACCGGTCGTTCCACCATCTTTGCAGGGTGAGTTCAATTCCATAATTTGTACCTTTTCCTTTGTTGAGTAAGGCTTCAATGGCAAAATCATCATCCTGGTTTATTATACTATAACTGGTAGGCTTATACGCAGATACAGGAATATTGTATAGCCGTTGATAATAAAGTTCTGTTTTAAGATTCCAGTTGGGGGAAAGCTGGATAGCATATCCCAATACATAATGTGTTGACCTGCTAAAACCAAGGCCTTTGTTTGGTTGAATGGTATCATTGCCTGACCGGATCCGCACAAAATAATTTCCCAGCGGTTGTATCTGCGAGTGAAGACCAACTCCGGCAGAAAGCCACTGATTGGTTGCGATCCTGTAACGGATACCCATCCGGGGTTCCACTATTGAGCGGTGATTAAGTGAAAAATACTGCGCATGTACTCCCAATTGAAAACTAAAATTGGTGACAGGATCGCATTTCCATTGTACAAAAGCATTGGTAAGCCGGGTATGGTCCTGTATGTTAATTTTATCTTTCAGCACATTGTTTACGGCTTCACGCTGGTTCAGATCAAAGGTTTTACCCGTGGTATACATGCCTGCTTTCAGCAGATGATGGCGGTTAAACTTATGCGTTAGTATAGCAGATACCACTACGTCCTTCTCCATAAACTTATTATTTCTGTTTACAATTAGTGGTCCGTTGATTTTGCCATACCGGTTATCTTCTTCCCTGTTATTATATGCATTCAGACTGACGATGGTACGAAGCATTGTTTTTTTAGAAAAGGTGATCTGGTGCGTTATTCCTATGGCACCTGTATTGCTCTGGTCGAGCCAACCGCTTCTTTTAGAGGGTTCAACTGTCCAGGTGATTGAATCATTTTGCGCTACCGTTTTCTGTTTGCTTAACCCACCAAAACCGAAAATGGAGAAATTGCCCATCTTTTTTGTGGGAAGATGAATATTAAAAGAAAGATCCTGAAAGGAGGTAGGGGCATCGCCGATATTTAATCCAAACTTCTGCAGCAATGTAAGAAATCCATACCGGTAGTTGATAAGGTAAGATCCTGCATATCCTTTTTTAAAATACCCTTCCGTGCTGGCATCAATACCAACGGTACTGATGGAAAAACTATGTTCCCGTTTGTCTTTATTTCCTTTTCTAAGTTTGATATCAAAAACACCAGACAATGCATTTCCATATTCTGCAGGAAAAGCACTGATCATAAAATCTGAATTGCTGAGCAATTGGGCACTGAGGATGGAGATACCGCCGCCGGAAGTACCCACCCTTGAAAAATGATTGGGATTGGGTATGTTTACACCTTCCATTCTCCAGAGCAATCCGTTGGGCGCATTGCCCCTGATGATAAGTGCATTTCCATCACCATTGGCATTCACTCCAGCAAAAGCGGTGGCAATACGGGAGGGATCATTCAAGCCGGCGGCAAAACGTCTTGTTTCAGCTACACTGATCATTCTGGCGCTTACCATGGCCATTTCATTCAGCGGCATGGCTTTATTTGTTTTGCTTTGCAGTATGATCTCTTTACCTATGGCTACCTGGTCTTCCATCTCAATGACCAAAACCAGTTCTTTGCCCGCTTCCAATAGCAGGTTGCTGAGTGTAATTGTATTATAACCTACAAAACTTATACGGATAGACTGCCTGCCAAGCGGTATGTGGGTGAGACGGAATGTACCATCCTTGCCGGTGATAGAAGAAACTGCTTGCGTACCCTGCAGTACAACGGTTGCTCCTTCCAGCGGGGTATTGATGGCGTGATCCAATACTATTCCCTTGATAGTTTGAACAGGTATTTTCTGGGCTGAAGCCGGTGATAAAAACAGCAGGCAGAAAAAAATAAATAAAATAGAACGGCGAAACATCTTTGCGAAAAATTTCTTTCAGGATGAAATTAGTTCTTTTTCTTTTTAGGGTAGTGATCTGATGGAGGGGATTCAATCAATTTTCTTCCTGCAGAATAGCTGCTATTCACCGATGATGGAAAGAAGGAAAGACTGTCAGTTGGGGATCAATGAACGATAACTAAAAGCCCCTCGTGAGATATTTTCATCCAGACCTTTTAGAAGAGGCTTTCGGTTTTTGTTCTTACTGTTCTGCATTCCTGCATACATAGCATAGTAACGCTTACTTCATTTTATATTCTTTTCGTAAAGCATCTAACAGTTTCGCATTCAAATTTTCATAATCGTGATATTGCTTTCGCAAAGTGCCCCTGAAAGTAAGTTGATATAAACCAACCATATTAATGGCTTCTACTTTATCAAATTTGTCAGCGTTCTGAAAATGAAAAGGAATTTGTTCCAGTTTCTTTTCTGCCTTTTCATATTTCTGCAATGCTACAAAAGTAAACACACTGCTGTCCTGGTCAATTTTATCTACCCAATTCTGATCATTGTGCTTTATATAAAAAGGATTAATAATTTCCTGTACGTATGTCAATTCCATTTCATTTCTATTTTTAATTTTGGAAATGGCAACAGATAATTTTCCGGTTAATTCCTGAAGTTCCTGATCTTTAAAATACCGTAAAGAACCGGCATTTTTAAGTTGGTTAAGAATTGCATCGGTTGGGTCAAAAATAGAGGGGCTGTAGGTCGCAAAAGTATAAAAGAAATTAACAGAAAATGCTTTGGAGCAAAAGGTAATACTGCTATCACGGAAATAGTTTTTCATATAAGTAAATGCAGCATCTTTTCTTCGCCTGTTTTCAATGGTGATTTTGATGGCTACTGAATCTCCTTTAAGTTCCTGGTAGAAACTCTTAGCAAGTTGTTTTTCTCTTTCTTTTTCAATAAGGTGTTCTAACTGGTACTCGGCCAAAAAGCCGCAGAACACCGCCAGGAACAACATGATAAATTCCCAGAAATAGCTTTTCCAGTTTTTCTTTCCATGGGATGAATGTGCGTGATGATGTACTTCCATATTTTTATTTTTATCCTACGTAGCTTTAGCGAAGGAGGAACTTACTTGATTTGGGTTATTGGTATCCGTATTAATAGCAGGTATAATTTCGTCTGCAGGATTTTCTGTTTTCTTAATTGTTGTACTATCTGAATGTTCTTCGTCTGTAATATCTGCCATTTAGTTTTTGTTGTTAAGTTGTTAGCGTTTTCAATCGCAAGATCCACCATGGTTGTGTTTCTGCAATGATGCCCTTCCGGCGCCTGTTAAAAAACTTCTTCCCGACTGCTGTCAGCAGGCGGGGATGATGAAGTTAATAACTAAAAGTGAAACAGAACCGATAGCTAACGGGACTTTCTGCTGAGCACTGAACCGCCACTTTTTGCCAAACCCCTTCTATGTGTTCGTGCTTTTTTATTTTAGTCTATGTGGTATTCCTTCGTAATTGTGTTTTGTAAATTCAATGCGTGCTGCTTCATTTCCTCCAGCATATTCATTAATTGAGCATTGTTTCGTTTCACAAAATGAGCCTTCATCAGAAGTTCATTTATCAATTCTTTATTTTGTGAAAATAAAGCTGGGTTTCCATCGGGCCTCTGAATTTTTTCACCACGAACCATTGCCTCAAAAATACTTACATCAAATACTTTACACATAACATCGCGATAATTTTGTAACTGAATTTCTTTTAGTTCCTGATACTTTAAGACTGTTGAATAGAGATTTTGATATACTTGTAAGTTGTCAACAACATTTTTTTTCCTGATCAGACGGAGTCCGCCAGCATTATTAAGCTGTTTTATTGTTCCATCCCTCATATTAAAAAAAACTCTATTAGAAAAACTTCTGCCGAAATAATAAATTGAATTGGTATTCTTTGAATTGTCTGGCAAAGTCAATAACATAAATAATGAATCGCCTGTTTGTTTAACACCTAAATTTTGTATTTGAACAGACTCAATGTTAATGACATCGGCTTTCAAATCATTCATCAATGAATGGATATATTGTTTTTCCCTATCACTTTCTATAAAATGTTCCAACTGATATTCTGCTAAAAAACCACAGAATACAGCCAGGAACAACATTAAAAACTCCCAGAAATAAGATTTCCAGTTTTTCTTTCCATGGGACGAATGTGCGTGATTATGTACTTCCATATTTTTATTTTTATCCTCCATTGCTTTAGAGAAGGAGGAACTTACTTGATTTGGGTTTCTGTTTTAATAGCGGGGATAATTGCATGGGAAGGTTTTTGCGATTGGTTACTTGCCGGATTGTCAGTGGTTTTTCATTTGTATAGTCTGCCATTTACTTTAAATTATTTGAGTGCTATATTGGATGTGGTCAACGGACAGTGTTTTCCCGATAAGCGGCACAAATAGAGCTGCCGTGGAAGTATCCCGTTTACCCACAACCGCTGCTGTTAAAAACTGAGTTGAAGGTACGAACCAAGGTTGAAAGTGGTATGTCCGGCCCGGACTACAGTTTGCATTTGCCAGCCCTATCCTCCGGGCATCTATATTAGCGGTCATTTTTCTTTTTAAGTTCTTTTGCCATCATTAAAGAATGTTTCAATGAATGTATATTTTTCCAATCACTATGTGCGATGATAATAAAGGCTGGTTTTCGGCATTTCTGCTGAACATTTTTTAGCGTAGATGCATAGGCTGTTACATTTCCATCATCTAAATAGCCAAGATTTTCGTCATCAGCACCTTTTATTAAGCAACCACCGTAGAGAATTTTTTCTTTTTCAAACCAGATGATAATATTGTCTATTGTATGTCCTTGTCCGGGGTAATACGTTTCAAAAGAATATTGTCCCACCGTAAAGACGGTATCCTTGGTCATTAAAAATTCCGCCCTTTTTTTATTATTCTTTTTACTTAATTCATCGGTGAGTACCGTAGTATAGGTTTTAATGCCCAGTTGCCGGTAGTAGTCAAGTCCATTAGTTTTGTCGCTATGCCAATGCGTTGCAAAACACATCGTCACACTTTTATTATGTTTTAATTTTATGCTGTCCAGTAATGGCTGAAATTGTGTGGTGTCCCAGGGTGTATCAAACATAACAACACCATTGTCAGTAATAAGATACATACCATTTGCCGGCACCTGACTTTCCTGGTAGGTATTGTACGTGGTATAAATATAAAAGTCTCCGGTTAAATGGGAGATGGTAAGTTTCGTATTTCCTGCTTGTGCGAAAAT
>JANMLJ010000577.1:0-3331 GCA_031372465.1 Chitinophagaceae bacterium
GGAAAATAGATACTATCGGGAACCGGGGTGGGTTGATGCTCAATGAACAGAAAGTACAAGTGTGCCTTTCGTTACCTTAGGGTAATCTTGTAACGAAAATGCACCCACAAAACAAAAGCGGGGTAAGCTATAAAAAACGAATGCTGCTCCCAAAAAATAATTGTCATATAGAAACTTTAAATATCACTTCTTAATAATTCTGGTTTTCCTTTCAATGGGAATCAATGCAACTCCCTTCTTTTACGACATCAGAACTTATGGTGCTAAAGGCGACGGTATTACATTGGATACCAAAGCAATCAATGATGCGATTGATGCAGCATCTAATGCAGGTGGTGGAACGGTATATTTCCCATCTGGAACTTATCTTAGTTTCTCCATTCATCTTAAAAATCATATTTCAATTTTCCTGGATGCAGGAAGTGTTTTATTAGCTGCTGATTCTACAGCCAATGGAAAATATGATGATGCAGAACCGAATACATTTGACAATTACCAGGATTATGGTCACAGCCATTGGCATAATAGTTTGATATGGGGAGAAAACCTGGATGATATTTCTATTATTGGTACAGGCATCATTAATGGAAAGGGACTGAGAAGAAATGCTTCTCCCAGAAGACCCTGGGGCAATAAAGCCATAGCATTAAAACTTTGCAGGAATGTGATACTTCGCGACTTTACTATTCTCAATGGCGGACATTTTGGAATACTGGCAACCGGCGTTGATAATTTCACTATTGATAATCTTAAAATGGATACTAACAGGGATGGTATGGATATAGATTGTTGCAGTAATGTCCGCATTTCAAATTGTACTATTAATGCTCCCTGGGATGATGCGATATGTTTGAAAAGTTCTCTATGTTTAGGGTATGCCAGGCCAACACAGAATGTAACTATTACGAATTGCCAGGTGAGTGGTTATGATTTGGGTACATTTTACAACGGCACTTATCAACGTAACGAATGGAAAAGGGTCCCTGATAGGGAAGGCCCGACGGGAAGAATAAAATTTGGTACCGAATCAAATGGGGGTTTCAAAAATATTGCCATTTCCAATTGTGTATTTGAATATTGCCGTGGCCTGGCATTGGAAACAGTAGATGGGGGCTTGCTGGAAGATGTTACCATTACGAATATTACGATGAGAGATATCGTAAATGCTCCGCTGTTCTTACGGCTCGGTGCAAGAATGCGAAGCCCTGATAGTTTATCACATGGTGCTTTACGCCGTATTATGATTAGCCATGTAACAGTATATAATGCTGATGCACATTTTGCATCTATCATTAGTGGTGTACCCGGTAATATGATAGAAGATGTAGCATTAAATAATATCCGTATCTGGTATCGTCCGATGGACTCTTCTTTTGCAAAAATTCCCGTTATAGTTCCGGAGAATGAAAAAGGTTATCCCGAGCCGGCAAAAATGGGTATTATGCCTGCTTATGGTTTTTTTATCCGGCATGTAAAGGGTATTAAAATGAATAATGTAGAAGTAGGGTATTTAGGAAAAGAAATTCGCCCGGCGATAATAATGGATGATGTAAAAGATGCAGACTTGTTTCGGATAAAAACACAAGTTGTTCCGGGAACAAAAAGTATAGTGTTAACTAATGTGGAAGGCTTTAATATACAGGCAAGTGAAGGCTTTAAAAATAAAAAATCAATAAAAAATTCAAACATATCTTTTTAATATTCACTAATGAAAATATTTACGTATCTCATATTTGTATTCTTCTTTTCTTGTGCAACAGCGCAACAGGCAACCATCAATGTTGATTTAAAAAAAGAAACCGGCGACATGACTCCCGTTTGGGCATGGTTTGGTTATGATGAACCGAACTATACCTATATGAAAGATGGTAAAAAATTACTGACTGAAATTGCAAAATTAAGTCCCGTGCCGGTATATGTAAGGGCTCATAGTTTATTGGTAACAGGCGATGGTGTGGCGGCATTAAAATGGGGCAGTACCAATGCCTACACAGAAGATACAAAAGGGAATCCCGTTTATAGCTGGACTATCATTGATAGTATTTTTGATACCTATGTACAAAGAGGGATGAAGCCACTGGCGCAAATAGGTTTTATGCCCGAAGCGATGTCAATAAATCCAACACCATACAAGCATGATTGGAAACCAGGTGAACCTTATTCTAAAATATATACCGGCTGGGCTTATCCACCGAAAGATTATAACAAATGGGCGGATCTGGTTTATCAATGGGTGAAACATAGTGTAAGCCGTTATGGAAAAAAAGAAGTGGAAAGCTGGTGGTGGGAATTATGGAATGAGCCAAACGGTTACTGGAAAGGAACACAAGCAGAATTTTTTAAATTATATGATTATGCAGCCGATGCGGTAAAGAGAGCTTTGCCCACTGCTAAAATCGGCGGAATAAATATTGCCGGTACAGCTGGCGCAAATGCACAACAATGGTTAAATGCTTTTGTAAAGCATTGTTTTTCGGATACTAATTATGTAACAAAGCAAATTGGTGCACCGGTTGATATGATATTATTTCATGCAAAAGGATCTCCGAAAGTGGTAGATGGACATGTGCAGATGAATATGGGACGGCAGTTAACTGATATTTATACCGGATTTAAATTCGTGGCATCACATCCGGAGATAAAGAATCTTCCGGTTGTAATTGGTGAAAGTGACCCGGAAGGTTGCGCAGCCTGTGGAATGAAAACAAATCCTTCCAATGGTTACCGGAATGGTACGATGTATTCAAGTTACACCGCTGCATCATTTGCCAGGAAATATTTATTAGCTGATTCTTTTAAGGTAAATTTTCTGGGTGCGGTTACCTGGGCCTTTGAATTTGAGAACCAGCCCTGGTTTTATGGTTTCAGGGACCTGGCTACTAACGGTGTAGATAAACCGGTATTGAATGTATTCAGAATGTTTGGTATGATGAAAGGAAAAAGAGTAGAAGTGAAGGGCAACCAGATGTATGATTTAAAAACGATGGTAGATTCGAGTGTAAGAAAAAATTTTAATGACATAGGTGGTCTGGCAGCAAAAGATAAAAGATCTGCTACGGTGATGATATGGAATTATCATGATGATGATGTGATGAAGCCAACATTGCCTGTTGCAGTCAGCATAAACGGGTTGCCTGCTAAATCAGTTACACTTACACAATACAGAATTGATGATGAGCATAGTAATTCTTACGAAGTTTGGAAGAAAATGGGTTCGCCGCAAAGTCCGGAGAAAGAACAGGTTGCAACATTGGAAAAAGCAGGACAATTGGAAAAAGTAACTATGATGAAGGATTTGAAGGTGAAAGATGGGAAATTGCAAATTAAAATG
>JANMLJ010000612.1:0-3380 GCA_031372465.1 Chitinophagaceae bacterium
AGTTCTTGTCCGATGACTATGACCAGTGAACCCGAAGCAAGTGCGCCCCCGTCATTGGATCTTCTGATGAACATCGAGGTCACCCGCTACCGAATTAAATTTACTGTATGATATAAAAAGGTGTTGTTCGGCTCTGGTTATTGCTACATAAAACAATCTTTGCAGTTCTTCTGTCTCTCTTAAACTTCCTCCGGAAGAAGTGGCTGAAGTGAACATCGTATCTGGTAATTTATAGCCACCACCAGGTTTTCTTTTCTTTTCCCAGAAGGAAGAATTGCAGCCAACCAATAATACGTATTCAAACTCCAATCCTTTGGAACCATGTGCTGTCATCAGGTTTACGCCTTTATCACTGCCACTTACCTGTACCAATGGTAGTTTAATTTCTTCTTTCTCCATCATTTCCACCAGGTTCACAAAATTCTGAAGGTTTAATGCTGGTGTACGATGAGTTTCTTCTTTTACAAAATCAAACAGTCCGGTTAATATCTGTAATTGCCAATGCTTATCATTGTTTTGCATTGTATGACTCAGTACACCCGCTTCACGGATAATACTTTCAAACAAATGTTGCAGTGTAACATTGGATACATCTGCAATCAATTTCTCAATTATTGCTGATGTTTTTTTAAGTCCTTCATGCAAGGTGTTACTGAAAAGATCTTTTGCAGGCGCCTTTGATTTTTCAACCAATAATCGACGGATGGATGTCTTATCTTCCTTATACCTTTTCTCTGCTACTTCCATACTTAGTTTGGCTATTTCAATAGGAGGAATACCAAACCAATCGAAATGTAAAATTTCAAACAACATTTCATCGCCGCTGTAAGATGTATCGTGTTCGGAAGCAAGGTATTTTAACAGCAGCACTATTTTTTGCGCCAGCGGTAATTCAAGAATATTCAAATGCCGTTTACTGTACACAGGAATATGCAGCAGTTTGAAATATTGTGCCAGCTCTTCACCATATTTATTTTCTTTATAAATTATTCCGATCCTCCCGGGTGGAATATTTTGTGCCAGCAGATCCTGTACCTGTTTTACAATGCCGATCATTTCCTGCCGTTGCGTATCATATTCTCTGATCAGTGGTTTATTGGTTAAATGGTTTATTAGTTTATTCGTTGAAAGTAAATCTTTGCTGAGGTTAGTTATTTTATTAACCAATCGTTCGTCATTTCTATTAATAAGGGTTTTGGAAATATCGAGGATCGGTTGGGTAGACCGGTAGTTATTGGTAAGAACTACGGTTAACAAGTCATCTACATAATTACCGGCAAAGTCGAGCATGTTTTCTACATTAGCTCCCTGAAAACGATAGATACTCTGGTCATCATCACCTACTACAAACACATTGGGTTTATCCCAATAACTGATCAGTAATTCCACCAGTTTGTTTTGTGTACCACTGGTATCCTGGTATTCATCTACCAATATGTATTGATATTTTTCCTGGTAATTGGCTAATACGTTTTTATTTTCTTCAAAGGCGGTGATAACCCAGTTGATCATATCATCAAAATCATAGCGGTTTTTTTTCCGCATCAGTTGCTGAAAGCGGTCAAACTCTCCAACTGCTGCCCTCAACTTATCCATCCGTTCAGTTTCTTCCTGTAGCTTATCTTTCTTCAGGTCACCCGCATTGAATTCTTTGTATTTTCTTTTGTATATAAATTCATCGCGGGTAGGTAAATCAGCTATATACTCATCAATCTTCTGGTTAATGAATGCCGGTGTCCACGCCTCTCTTTTCATGTTGCTGAAAAGTGATTGCAGGTTGTTTACTTCAAAATATACATCGCCGCGGTATCTTTTCAGAGGATGGTTTTTAGGAAATGTATCAATCAGCTCTTTAAAGAATTGAATTTTTTCTAACTCAGAAACAGGATCAAGAATTGTTTTTTCAAATAGTGATAAATTTTCCTGTATCACATCATTACAAAAAGCATGGAAGGTATAAATATTAACTTTGTAGGCATCGGGCCCGATAAATAGCAGCAGGCGCTTTCGCATAGCTACAGCACCTGCGTCAGTATACGTAAGACAAAGAATATTCTCCGGTGACGCGTCTGTTTCCAGTAATATTTTACCAATCCGGCTGGCCAGGATCTGTGTTTTACCGGTTCCCGGGCCTGCAATTACCATTACTGGTCCTTCGATAGTATTGACGGCAAGCCGCTGTTTTTCGTTCAGCCTTTCATATTCTTCAGCAAATCTTCTTTCTAATTTTTCTTTATTAATTGACATAGATAGCCGAACTTTTTATCTTGAAAAAGGTTATATAAACGAATTTAAACCAATAATTTTCATGGCAGCTCATTCAATAAAAACAGTTCAGAAATTTCCCATTTCTTTAGATAAAGCCTGGGAATATTTTTCCAATCCGGCTAATCTTCAGGCTATTACGCCGGAAAATATGGGCTTTAAGGTCATCTCAAAACATCATGGCGAAAAGATGTATGCAGGACAGATAATAGAATATTCCGTAAAACCGGTAATGAATATTCCTATTTACTGGATGACAGAAATAACGCAGGTAAAAGACAAAGAATACTTTATTGATGTGCAACGGTTTGGCCCTTATACATTATGGCACCATCAGCATCATTTTAAAGCCATTGAAGGTGGTGTTGAAATGACTGATATCGTACATTATAAAAACCCCTTCTGGATATTTGGAAAGATCGCCAATACATTATTTGTCAAAAAGAAGCTTCAATCAATTTTTGATTTTCGTTTTAAAAAAGTGGAAGAAATGTTTGGTAGGTGGACTGATGTTTTACAACCCTCCAAGGGTTAAACGAAGTACTTTATAATTCATAGCAAATTTATAAACCCCTGGAGGGTTTTGCTCCCGACTCCCTTCTTTGCTAAAGCTACGGAGGGCAAGCCCGACTCCTGACTCCCGACTCACTTAACTCCTGCTCTTTTCCTCAACTCTGTTACCGGCATCACCATCATTCTTCCAATAGGCTTGTTGTTTCTGTAGCTGATTATTTTCATAGCGACCGCATCTTTGGGAACGGTTAATGCAGTTGTATAAACCGGATAATAATTATCCGGGAACGAGTTGTCAAAACTATAGTGAACAGATAAGCCTTCTACTTCTGTACTCAGCTTCACAATAATAGTAGCTGTATCTTTTTTATTTACCTCAAAAATAGCATCATACATACTGGGCGCATATTTTACATTAGCCGCATCCAGTTTTTGAAAATGCGATTCTACTCTTGGTACAAAATTATTCCACCCGTTAGCTATCGGGTTTCTTTTTTCTTTAGGCGACCATAATGCTTCTGCAATGGCGAAGCCTCTGGGCCATGTCATATATTGCGCCTGCCGCATATTGTATACCTGTTCTGTCCATAAGTTTGCCTGTC
>JANMLJ010000613.1:0-1895 GCA_031372465.1 Chitinophagaceae bacterium
AAAGTCATTTCGCCAGCTACGGAGGCGTCATCACCTATTTTGGCGAAGAAGATTATGTAAAAAAGAATGGAGTGATGGTAAAGACAAGGGTGATGCCCCATTATATAACGGCAAAAGCACCTGGCTATAAAGACAGAACTAATTATCTGACACAGTATGCTCTCGGCGCCTATATTGTCGTGAAACTGGAGAAGTTGGAAAAAATGAGTTCGGACTATAAATCCATCAGTGTATATGTAAAAGATAAAAATGGCAAAGCAATCAGTGGCGCTGCTGTGAGTGTACACCCGGGTAAAGCCACTTCTACTAATGCCAATGGGTATGCCGAAGCGTTGCATACCATTTTACTCTCCGGAGAATATGTGACGATAGAAATATATAAATTAGGCTATAAAATTCAGCAGCAGTTGATACCCAGCGGCGATGCACCAAGAATGGAGAATGGCAGGCAGATCCCTCCCGCCACGGCTTATTTTACTTTAGAAAAAGGCGATAACGACGCAACCATATTTCATATCAATGTGGAAGTGCTGGACTTTGCAACCGATGAACCAATACCGGGAGCCAGCGTACAACTTGAAGTATCGGACGGTTCAATACTGAAAGGCAGCACCAATGCACAGGGTGAATACCGCTTTTCTGATGTGGAATATAGTTTCGCAGGTACTACATCAAGAGTGGTAGTAAAGAAAACAGGATACGAAGAAAATTGGAGTGATATTACTTCCGAGCTGATGACGGGTAAGGATAACCCGGAAAGACAGTTTCTTGTTTATATCAAAAAGAAAAAAGAAACCGATGAAGACTGGAATGGAACATTTAAAGACAATAATGCTACATATAATTTAACAGGTGGCAACGGTTCTGTTTCCGGGAATTTTACTTATACAATAAACGATGCCAAAGGCAGTGGTTCATTACGCAGCACAAAAATGGAAGGAAACACAATTACCGGCACCTGGACTGCACAACACCAGGATGATACAAAGACGGGGTCACGAAGTGGTACTTTTACTTTTACTCTTAAGGGCGATACTATTACCGGAAATTTTGTGGAAGACACACCAATTTGGAATTATAAGCCAGGTTACAGTGCTGCCAACGTAAATAGTTCCATGCGAAAAGGAGTTGTATGGCCTGCATCTCTAAACAGGGTGAAATAAAAATTTTTATTATCCTAAACCATGGTTAATACCCATACAGTTTGAGAGATTAAAGGATATAATAATGGCAAATAAAGTTAGTCCTATCTGCATGAAAGTCATATCTGTAATAAGTTTCCTGCTATTGTTGCAGCCTGCAATTGCTCAATACAATTGGACGGAGTTAGATGCTGAGCTAAAGAACAGGCAGCAATTACTGGGTAATAATGTAGTAACCCTGGTTTGGGCCAAAGGAAACTCTTTAGGTAAGAACGATTCATTGGTTTACAAAAGTGAAATGGGTGAATTTAATAGCAAGACACAGGCGCCGATTGCCAGTTGCAGTAAATGGCTGACGGCAGCACTTGTGATGCAGTTTGTGGATGAAGGTAAATTGTCGCTGGATGATAAAGTGGTGAAATATATTCCAGAGTTTGAAAAATATTTTAAAAATTATATCACTATCCGTCAGTGCCTGAGTCATATGACGGGCATACAGGACGATGACAAGTTCTTAAGGAGACTACTGGAACGAAAAAAGTTTTCCTCCCTGGAAGAAGAAGTAAACTCATTTGCCGCCAGAGATATCAGGGCGAATGCCGGTACTGATTTCTGGTATGGTAATGTAGGTTTGAATATAGCTGGCCGCGTGCTGGAAGTAATCAGTAAGAAAAAATTTGACGTGCTGATAAAAACAAAACTATTTACACCACTGGGAATGAATAAAACAACATTTGCCGATCTTACAGGAGG
>JANMLJ010000625.1:0-8457 GCA_031372465.1 Chitinophagaceae bacterium
GTCGCCGAGAAGTATGGTTATTGCAAGAGATGGGATTGCAGTGATTGTAAATCCAGCATCGCCAGATTCATTATTCAGGATGTCTGACATCAAAGCGATACTAACCGGTAGATTTAAGAAAAATTTAATTCCGGTATTTGATGGGCTAAAAGCAACCAGTACGGTACGTTTTATCATCGATTCAATATTAAGAGGAGATTCATTGACTTCCGGGGCGATGGCAGCCCGTAGCAGCGAAGCGGTACTGGAATATGTGGCTAGAAACAGGGAAGCTGTTGGTTTTATAGGTATTAGCTGGATTGGCAACCCGGAAGATACTTCGCAACTGAGTTTTTTGAAGAAAGTAAAAGTAGCATCCGTTGAGTGTACAGACATACCTGATGCATTTGTTAAAGCCTATCAGGCAAACATTTACATAAAACGGTATCCTATGGTACGGGATTTGGTTTATATACTAAAGGAGAACTATAAAGGACTTGGAACGGGATTTGCAAACTTTATGAGTAGTGAGATTGGACAATTAATAGTTAGAAGAGCTTACTTGGCCCCTGCTCAAAAAAGTTTTGGAATCAGGCCGGTGAAGTTGAATGAGTAAACAAAGTTGTTATATTTACAATTGTAAAAAGTAGAAGAAAATGAAGAAAACCTCTATCACATTTTTAGCTGCCGGGTTACTTTTTGTTTCCGGGTTGAAAGCACAAACTATACAGGAGGGTATGACCCATCTGTATGCCGATAGGTTCAAAAGTGCTATTGCAGTTTTTGAAAAATTAGTGGCTACCAACCCCAATAATATTGAAGCAACCTATTGGCTCGGTCAGGTATATTTTGATATGGATGAGAATGCCAAAGCCCGCCAGGTGTATGAAAAAGCACTGGCATCCAATGGTAGTGCACCACTCATATTAGTTGGATTGGGACATTCAGACCTTCATGATAATAAGCCCAGCGATGCCCGACAGAAATTTGAATCTGCCATAACAGCGGCTACCGGTAAAAAAGGTCTTGTGGATCCGGTGATACTTACAGCTATTGGACGTGCCAATGTGGATGCAAAAGCTGGAGACCCTGCCTATGCAGTTCAAAAACTGGAAGCTGCTGCTGATAAGGGAGAGAAGAACACTGAAACCTTATTACAGTTAGGTAATGCTTACCGCAAAGCCAATCCAGGTCAGGGCGGAGGCCAGGCTTTTGAAACCTATAAAAAAGCATTACAGGTAAACCCGGCATTTGCAGTGGCAAATCTTCGCCTTGCTAAATTATTTGAATCACAAAAGAATTGGGATTTGTATATACAGTATTTGAATGATGCAATAAAAAGCGATCCAAATTTTTCTCCTGCTTATTATGAACTGTACTATTATTACTTTAATACAAGAAGGAATGAAGAAGCCGAAAAGCAGTTAATAAAATTTATGGCCACCACAGACACCGAACCCAAAAATGATTTTTTAGCAGCTCAACTTTGCTGGGCTAAAAAGGATTATAACTGTGCTATTCTAAAAGCAGAAGGCGTTGCAACTGCAATGGGTACTATGACAAAAGGTAATGTGTATAAATTGCTGGCAGATGCAAATTTTCAAAAAGGGGATTACCCGAATGCCAGAAAATACAGTGATATGTATTTTATCAAGGAGAAAAAGGAGAAAGTTATTTCTTATGATTATAAACTTTTGGCAGATATTTTAGCAAAAACAGGTGGCACCAGTGATGAGATATTCAATACATATGTAAAAGGTGCAGCGCTTGATACATTGCTTACCGGAAAAATTGATTTTTTAAAACAAGGAGCCGATGCCCTAAAAGCAATGGGTGACAGGAATAAAGAAGGCGATATCCGTATGGAAATAATGAAATTGAAACCTAACCCAAGTCAGCGGGATTATTTTGATGCCGGATTTGCTTACTACCAGGGGAAGGATTATGAAAAATCTAAAGGATTATATACTACTTATTCTCAAAAATGGCCGGATGAAACATTTGGCTGGCAGATGTTGTTCAATATTGGCCGTATGGAAGATACTACCATGGAAAAAGGTACGGCTGTTCCTTTTGCAATAAAATATCTTGAAGTGCTGGAGAAAGACACAGCAAAAAACAAGAAGACAATTCTGAGTACGGCCGGTTACCTGGCACAATACAATGCCAATATTGTAAAAGATAAAATAAAAGCAGTTGAATATTTCAAGAAAATGCTGTTATTTGATCCGACTAACACGGATATTCCAAAATATATACAGCAATTAGAAGGTGCCCAACCAACAAGACCAGCTTCTGTCACACCAAAAGGAAATACTGATCCAAAGAAAGAGTCAACAAGTAAACAGGCTCCGTCAGATTAAACTTCTAAAAACTCTATTTTTTCCGGAAATGGAGTTTAAATAAAAAAGAACATTTTTTCTTCTTTTACAAAGAAAATCCCTTGCTGTTTCAGCGGGGGATTTTTCTTTTTTCAGGGTTCCCTATTCGTTAATATTATTCTATTCATTCATTGTATTTTAAATAAGGTATTTCCAGCCCATCGCCTTATTTTTGCCAAGCGATAAAAGATTATGATTCACTTACTTCAAACCAGTCTGAATAGCGCTGAATCCCGTTCCTACCTGCCGGTAGCCATACAGGTTTTTATTGCTGTAGGTCTGATTATCTTTCTCACTTTTGTCACGCATTGGTTAGGTCCCAAAAGGAAAACTTCTGACAAATTGCAGAATTTTGCCAGCGGTATTGAAAGCCATGGTGATGCACGTCAGCCAATGGCAATCAAATATTTTCTGACCGCTATTTTATTTGTATTATTTGATGTAGAAGTGATCTTTTTTTATCCCTATGCGGTTAATTTTAGAGATTTGGGTTGGAATGGCTTTTGGGCTGTTTTTATGTTTGTAGGATTTTTCCTTTGTGGGTTTATTTATATTATTAAGAAAGGAGCGCTGAAGTGGGAAGATTAATGTGAAAATGTGCAAATATGAAAATGTGGAAATGAAACTTAAATGTCAATCAGTTGTTATGAAATCAGCATTTCCACATCCGATAGCTATCGGATTCCACATTATCTAATTAATAATTTGTTTATGAGTCGTCCTGTATCATATAATCTTATCAAAAAACCGCTGGAAACTGATATCAGCAGGGTTGAGATGCCCGAAGGCAGTATGGGCGAAGGATTTTTTGCCACTAAGCTGAATAATGTAATAGGTCTTGCCAGAAAAAATTCTATCTGGCCGCTCCCATTTGCTACTTCTTGTTGCGGTATTGAATTTATGGCTACCATGGGTTCACATTATGATTTGGCAAGATTTGGTTCAGAAAGAGTTGGATTTTCTCCCCGTCAATGTGATTTATTGATGGTGATGGGAACCATTGCAAAAAAAATGGGCCCTGTTGTAAAACAAGTTTATCTGCAAATGGCTGAACCCCGTTGGGTAATTGCCGTTGGTGCTTGCGCCTGCAGCGGTGGTATTTTCGATACTTATAGTGTTTTACAGGGAATTGACCAGGTAGTACCCGTGGATGTATATGTGCCGGGATGTCCACCAAGACCGGAAGCAATTATTGATGGCGTAATGAGAATACAGGATTTAGTGGGTAAAGAAAGTTTGAGAAGACGAAATGGAGAGAAATATCAGTTGTTGTTAGAAAGCTACGGAATACAATAACCCCCTGTCCCCCTAAAGGGGTGACTTAGGTTTAAATATTCTTTTTTATATTAAAATTATAATAATTAAAAACTTAAGACCCATTAATGTCTTTTAGATATTAGGGTTATAAAGCCCCTTTAGGGGTGTGGGGTTTATGACTTTGACCAACGAACATATCAAACAAAGACTAACAGAGAAATTTTCTGAGCAGGTAACTTCTTTCGGAGAACCTTACGGTATGCTCACCTTTGAAGCGCCAAAAGAAATGAACCTGAAAGTGCTGAACTTTTTATATGATGATGAAGAATTAAAGTTTCGGTTTATGACTGATCTCTGCGGTGTTCATTATCCTGATAACAAAGGAAAGGAATTGGCGGTTGTATATCACCTGCATAACCTGGAAGATAATGTTCGTATCCGTTTTAAAGTGTTTACAGATATTAATCAACCTGATGTTTATACTGCTACCGGATTGTTTTCAGCAGCTAATTGGATGGAAAGAGAAACATTTGATTTCTATGGTATAAATTTTACAGGTCATCCAAAAATGAAAAGAATATTAAATGTAGATGAAATGGATTATTTCCCGATGCGGAAAGAATTTCCATTGGAAGATCAGACAAGGGTTGATAAGGATGATGAGATGTTTGGAAGAGGATAAAAGAATGTGGAATCCGATAGCTATCGGATGTGATGATGTGAAAATGTGAAATCCGATAGCTATCGGATGTGTAAATGGCGTCAGAGGGGATTTTTATTTGCACATTCCACTTTTTAAATTTTAAGAGGTTAATTGAATGAGGTAAAGTGAGTATGTAAAAATGTGAAAATAATACCAGAGAGTATATTGATTTCCACATTTCCATATTTTCATATTAATTATGTCAGAACAACATATCAAATTACCAGAAGGCTCCATTGAGAAAACGACCACAACACTGAACCTGGGTCCTACACATCCTGCTACGCATGGTGTAATGCAGAATGTACTGGAACTGGATGGTGAACGCATAGTTTCTACAGAACAAACAATCGGATATATCCATCGGGCTTTTGAAAAAATTGCAGAACGCAGACCGCTTTATCAGATTACTACATTGACCGACCGGATGAATTATTGCTCTTCCCCGCTTAATAATATGGGATGGCACCTGACTTGTGAGAAACTACTTGGGGTGAAAACACCAAAGCGGGTTGATTATCTCCGGGTCATCATCATGGAGTTATCAAGAATTTCTGATCACCTGATTTGCAATTCCATTGTTGGTGTGGATGCCGGAGCATATACAGGTTTTCTATATGTAATGCAATACCGGGAATTAATTTATGAAATATACGAAGAGGTTTGCGGTGCCAGGTTGACGACAAACATGGGTCGTATCGGTGGCTTTGAACGAAATTTTAATAATATTGCTTTTGAGAAAATAGAAAAATTTTTAAAAGAATATCCCAAAGTGCTGAAAGAATTTGAAAACCTGTTTCAACGAAATAGAATTTTCATGGACAGAACTAAAGGTACAGGCGCCATTAGTGCAGAAAGAGCATTGAACTATGGATTTACAGGCCCTAACCTTCGTGCAGCCGGAGTTGATTATGATGTAAGAGTGCATACGCCTTATAGTTCATACGAAGATTTTCAATTTAATATTCCCGTAGGAACTACCGGCGATAATTATGACCGATGGCTTGTCCGCGGTAAAGAAATGTGGGAAAGTCTTAGCATTATTGAACAGGCTTACCAGAAAGTACAGGAATTTAAAGGAACGGAAGCAGATGTGTTTCATGCAGACGCTCCGGAATATTATTTGCCGGAGAAAGCAGATGTTTATACCAAGATGGAAGCATTGATCTACCATTTTAAAATTGTGATGGGAGAAACGGAGATTCCGGCAGGCGAAGTATACCAGGCAATAGAAGGTGCAAATGGTGAATTAGGATTTTATTTGATAAGTGATGGTGGCAGAACACCCTATCGCTTGCATTTCCGCAGACCTTGTTTTATTTATTACCAGGCTTTTGAAGAATTGACAAAAGGTGCGATGCTGAGTGATGCGATAATGACGATGAGTAGTTTGAATTTGATTGCGGGAGAACTGGATGCTTAATGGAAAAGAAAAGAAAAATAGCCATGGAAATAAGAAAGGGTTCTTTTGCAGAAGTAGAAGAAATGGATGTGGAATATTATGCAAAGGTGGATTGGAAGGAAAGTGTGGCGACGGTAGAAAAAATGCGGAAAATGTTTTGGAATAAAGAATACAAAAAAGGAATGGTGAAAGTGGTAAAGAAGGGTAAATTAAAAGAGGACAGAGATGAATTTGAATGAAAATTTTGTTGATTTCATTAATCTCTTAAATAAACATAAGGTAAAATATGTATTGGTGGGCGGTTGGGCTGTAATTTTCGAGGGCTACAGCAGGAATACAGGCGATATGGATATATTAGTTGAACGGGAGCTAAAAAATGCAAATAAAATACTTACGGTAATTAAAGAATTCATGGGTTCAACAATTGGGTTTGAGAAGGAAGATTTTTTAAAGGAGGAGAATGTGATTATGATGGGACGACCACCTTTTAGGATTGATATTTTAACTGATATCTCTGGCGTTAGTTTTAAAGAAGCGTATGAATCAAGTAAAATATATGAAGATGAGGAGTTGAAAATAAGGTGTATTCATATAAATGAGTTGATAAAAAATAAAAAAGCGACTGGAAGATTGAAAGATTTGGGGGATGTTGATATGCTGGAAAAGATTTTAAAAAAAAGGGGCAAGAAAAAATAATGAATTTACAATTTTCAGATAAATCTTTACAGGAAGTAAAACGGATCATTGATTTTTATCCGGAAGGGAAACAGAAGAGTGCTGTTATTCCTGTACTGCATTTAGCACAACAGGAATTTGGCGGTTGGCTTAGTTCGGATACGATGGACTATGTGGCTTCGCTGTTGCAGCTGGAACCAATAGAAGTATATGAAGTAGCGACCTTTTACAGCATGTATAATTTGAAGCCGGTTGGTAAATACCTGTTTGAAGTTTGTCATACCGGGCCTTGTATGCTAAACGGAAGCGATGACATAATTAAATATATCTATGATACATTAGGCATTAAACCGGGAGAAACTACAGCAGATGGTTTGTTTACCTTGAAAACAGTAGAATGTCTTGGTGCCTGTGGTTATGCGCCGATGATGCAGCTGGGAAAAGATTATAGAGAGCATCTGACGAAAGAAAAAGTGGATGCGATAATAGAAGGGTGCAGGAGTAATATGGCAATTAAAAATTAGGAATCAATGATTTTAAATGGCGATATCCCAAAAATTGTTTCAGTTAAACCGCTAGAAGGGTTTAAGCTTAATTTAATGTATAACGACGGAGTAGAAGGGATTGTGGATTTATCCCATCTGAAAGGTAAGGGTGTTTTTGTATGGTGGGAAAAAGATGATAACTTTTCGAAAGTGTTCATTGACAAGTCGGGGGCTATTGTGTGGAATGAAGATTTGGATATAGATTCATTAAGCTGCTATCTGAAAATAACTAATCAAACTTTTGAGGAATATGCCAGTCGTTAGCTCTTTTTACGGAATAGTGATTTACTTCTTTTTTGAAGACCATAATCCCCCACACTTTCATGCAAAATATGGGGAGTATGAGGCTCTTGTAGATATACAAACATTGGGAATAGTTAGAGGTAGTCTGCCATCTAAAGCACATGGCTTAGTAATTGAATGGGCAACAATGCACAAACCGGAATTGATGAAAGATTGGGAGTTGGCAAAAGCAAATAAATTACCTGAAAAAATCGAACCATTAAAGTAAGAATTTGAAAAAGCTATTAATCATAGTTCTTTTACTGAATGTTGTTTTTGCCAATGGGCAGACAGATGAAGAAAAATTGACTTCAACGTTGAAGGAATTTCACCAGGCATTAGTAAAAAAAAATACGATTTCTATCAACCAGCAAACAGATAAAGTATTGAGCTACGGACATAGCAACGGTTGGGTAGAAACAAAAACGGATTTGATGAAAAACCTGGAAACGGGTTTTATGAAGTATAAAAGTTATAAAGAAGATAGTGTACAGGTTCTAATAAACGGAAATGTGGCCAATACAAGGTTTGTGGCTGATATCGAAGCCACAAGAGATGGGATTAACGGTAATTATCATTTGAAAGTGCTGGAAGTATGGGTGAAGAAGGGAAAGAGATGGGTGCTTTTTGCAAGGCAGGCGGTGAAATAAATGCCCCCATCCCCTGAAGGGGAGTTTGGAGTCTTAATGTAGGAAAGTCCGGGTAGAGAAAAGAAAATTTATGAAAATACTATTTGCACTTTTTTTTATTGCTTTTGCATTTCATTCAGTTGCACAAACAAATGAACATAAAATTTTACAAAGAGTTAAAGAACTGAATGATGCCGTCTTTCTAAAAAAAGACAGTAGTGCCTTGGAAAATTTGCTGGCTGAAAATATAACCTATGGACATTCTTCCGGTAAATTGGAAAACAGGCAGGAAATGATTCATGCAGCCATAAGCAGTAAAAGCACTTATACTAACTTTGTAATGGACAGTGCCTCTGTTTTTTTTGAAAATAAAACTGCCGTTGTTCGTCATGTATTACGAGCTGTTTCTATTGATAAGGAAGGAAAACAATCACCCCTGCATCTCGGAGTGTTGCAGGTTTGGATAATGCAAAACAAAGAGTGGAAACTGATGGCAAGACAATCGGTAAAATTATAAAAGCGTTTTACCGAATAATGAATTTTATGGGAAGAAAATTATTATTAGACAAAGCGCATATTGAAAACATCAGGCTATATGATGTGT